>JANXTP010000267.1 GCA_025352345.1 Burkholderiales bacterium
TCGGCGGACTGCTTGACGGTGCCGGTGAGCTGCTCCATCGAGGAGGCGGTTTGCTGCAGGTTCGAAGCGGTCTGCTCGGTGCGTGCGCTCAGGTCCTGGTTGCCCGTCGCTATCTCGGCCGAGGCAGTAGTCACCGAATCGACTCCACTGCGGATCGTGCCCACCACCTCACGCAGACGTTGCTGCATGTGAGACAGGTCCACCATCATGGTTGAGACTTCGTCGCGGCCGCTGGATTCAAGGGTCTCTGTCAGGTCACCCTCAGCCACGCGGCGCACCGCGGCGCTGGCGCGGCTGATCGGCACAACGACCGAACGTTGGATCAGCCAGGCCATGCCGGCGCCGATCAGCAGCGCCGCCATGCCCATCGCGATCATGATCGTACGGGCTTCGCTGGCCTTGGCCTGCAAGCCTGCAACGGTTTCGGCGACGACGCGCTTATTCTCGCTGGCGTATTGCTGAAGCCGTGCCTTCACTTCGCTCAGCAGCGGGATGCATTCGTTGATCATCTTGTCGATGGCCGCATCCTTTTGCCCGGCGTTCGAGAGCTTCACGATCGCGGTGGCTACTGGTGCGTAGCGTGCTTCGACGTCCATCGTCAGCTGCAGCTGCTTGCGCGCGGTCTCGTTGACCGCGCCGTCGCCACTCAGCAGTGATGTCAGGGCCGCGAACGACTCGTTGATCTTTACCTGGGACTGGCTAATGCGATCGAGTTCGATCTGCCGTTTGGCCGGATCGGTCATCACCACCAAGTTGCGCGCCGCGATGGCGCGCTCCAGCGTGGCGCGTTCGACATCGGCCACGAGCGACGCTTCCTCGAGGTTGCGCAGCGAGATGTCCTCGATGCCGTACGCAAGGGACGACAGTCGCGAAACCCCCACACCCACGATGACGGCAGCCAGCACCAGCACGGTGGCGAAACCCAGCGCAATGCGCGGGCCGATCTTCAGGTGATTCAGAGCCATGATGCTCTCCAGTGGAGGGTTGTTGAGGTCGCTGCGAGAGATGCGCAGAAATTCAGCTTCAGTACCGCGAGCGGCGCACCAGGCTGCCGACATCGAGGATCAGTGCCACGCGGCCGTCACCCATGATGGTGGCGCCCGACACGTCGTCGACCTTGCGGTAGTTGGCTTCGAGGTTCTTCACCACCACCTGCTGCTGGCCGAGCAGTTCATCGACCAACATCGCGACGCGGCCGCCTTCGGCCTCGACGACGACCATGACGCTGGTCGTCTTTTCTTCGCCATCGCGTGGCACGTGGAACAGGCTTTCGAGGTCGATCACCGGCATGTAGTCACCGCGCACCTCGACCACGCGGCCGGTGCCGCCAACGGTCTTGATGGTGTGCTCGTGCACCTGGAATGATTCGATCACCGACGACAGCGGCAGGATGTAGACCTCGTCGCCGATGCCCACGCTCATGCCGTCCATGATCGCCAGCGTCAGCGGCAGGCGCACCGAGACACGCATGCCGTAGCCTTCGGCCGATTCGATGTCGACGGTGCCGCCGAGGGCGGTGATGTTCTTCTTGACCACGTCCATGCCGACACCGCGGCCGGACACATCGGTGACCACATCGGCGGTGGAGAAGCCGGGGGCGAAGATCAGGCTCCAGACCTCGTTGTCGGTCATCGAATCCGGCGCGTCGATGCCGCGTTCGCGGGCCTTGCGCAGCAGCTTGTCGCGCGACAGCCCGCGGCCGTCGTCGCGCACTTCGATGACGATCGAGCCACCTTGGTGGGAGGCCGCCAGCGTGATCGTGCCGGTTTCCGATTTGCCCTTGGCTAGCCGGTCTGCTGGCAACTCGATGCCGTGGTCGCAGCTGTTGCGCACCAGGTGGGTCAGCGGGTCGGTGATTTTCTCGACCAGGCCCTTGTCCAGTTCGGTGCTTTCCCCTTGCGTCACGAAATCGACCTTCTTGCCGAGCTTGGCCGCCAGGTCGCGCAGCATCCGCGGGAAGCGACTGAATACCATCGACATCGGAATCATCCGGATCGACATCACCGACTCTTGCAGGTCGCGGGTGTTGCGGTCGAGATCGGCCAGGCCCGCGGCCAATTGCTGGTACAGCCCGCTGTCGATCTGCTTGCTGTTTTGCGCCAGCATCGCCTGCGTGATGACGAGCTCACCGACCAGATTGATCAGCTGGTCGACCTTCTCGACCGAGACGCGCAGCGTCGACGATTCGAGTGCCGCAGCCGGGACCTTCTCCGACTTGGCGATGCTGCGTGCCGGGGGCACTGCGACAGCCATGTCGTTCGTTGACAACGGTGTGGCGGCGAGCACGGGGTCCGGCGAACCAGGTGCGTTGTCGAAGAACCCGAATCCAGGGTCGGGCGGGATCTCGACCGGTGGTGCGCCGGGCGCACCGTCGTGGAAGCCGAAGCCCTCGGTCAGCGGCAGCAAGGCCACCTGCTCACGTGCCACATGGAAGGTGAACAGGTCCAGCAGGTCTTCGTCGCTGCTGGTGGTGACGACCTTGAAGCGGCGCAGGCCATCGCTGGCCTGGCCGCCGTCGAGCGGCTCGATCGTGCCGAGGTCGACGATTTCCTTGAACAGATCGACCAGGTTGTCGGCGTCTTTCGGATCGCTCAGCGGACCGACGCGCAGCTCCAGACCGCGCGCCATTGTTGAGGCCGCTGGTGCAGCCGTGGAGGCGGGGAATTCCGCCGGCGCAGATACAGGCTTGGCGATGGTTGCCGTTGGTGCGGATGCAGGCAACGCCTGCCCGGCGACCAGTGCGCGGATCTTCACCAGCAACTCGCTGGTGTCCACCGGGTCGCCACCGGCACCCTGGTGGCGGGCCAGTTGCGAGCGCAGCACGTCGCCCGATTGCAGCAGCACATCGACCATCGGTGCGGTCGGCGTCAGCTCATGCCTGCGCAGCCGGTCGAGCAGCGTTTCCATCTGGTGCGTCAGCTCGGCGACGTCGGCGAAGCCGAAGGTCGCCGCACCACCCTTGACCGAATGGGCGCAGCGGAAGATCGAGTTCAGTTCCTCGTCGTCGGCGGCCTCGATGTCGATGGCCAGCAGCTGCTGCTCCATGCGGTCGAGGTTCTCGCCGGCTTCTTCGAAAAACACCTGGTAGAACTGGCTCAGGTCGATGCCAGCACCGCCTGATTGGTCTGTGTTCATGTCACTCATTACCCACCCCTGGTCGTCGGATGCGTGTGTTGTCGGTCGCCGTGCGGCGGATCAGCGAATCACCTTCTTGATGACTTCGATCAGCTTGGCCGGGTCGAAGGGCTTCACCATCCAGCCGGTCGCACCCGCACTGCGGCCCGCCTGCTTCATCTGATCGCTCGACTCGGTGGTCAGGATCAGAATCGGCGTGGCCTTGAACTTCGGGTGATTGCGCAGGTTCTTGGTCAGGTTGATGCCGTCCATGCGGGGCATGTTCTGGTCGGTCAGCACCAGGTCGAAATCCTGGAGTCCGGACTTCTCCAGCGCGTCCTGTCCATCGACCGCTTCGACGACGTGGTAGCCCGCACTCTTCAGGGTGAAGGTGACCATCTGGCGCATCGAGGCCGAGTCGTCCACGGCAAGAATTGAGTGCATTGCTGTCTCCGGAGGAACGTGAGTAACGTGAGGAAAGGGTGGCAGGGAGGCGGTTCGGGGCAGTTTCAGAACAGCTCGATCGAACCGGCGTCCATTTCCGCCTGTGTGACGGGGTTCGGTCGCTGCGGCGGTGCTTCGACCATGCTGGCGCCGTCTTCGTCGTCATCGCCGAAGGCTTCGCAGGCCAGTGTGTGGACACAGTTGCGCAGCCGGTGATTGGTGTGGACGATCAGCTGTGACGCCATGTCCTGGAACTGCAGCGCGGTCACTGCGCCGCCGAGCTGCTGCATCAGCGACTGATAGGCCACGGAATCGCGCTTGTCGTCGCCGTCGGCGCTGTGCGCATCCATCAGCGCGTGGATCTGCTCGGTGGCGTTGTAGAAGCGTTGCATCAGCGTTTCACAGGCATCGGCCAGCAGCGTGTGCAGACGGTCGAGGTCGTTGGTTGCCATCATCAGGTGATCCTGCAGATCGGTGGCCAGCATCAACGGTGCGGGCGCTTGCCCTGCCTGTGCTGGCGCGACCTGGTGTCCGGCGTGTTCCATCTGGTGTCTGCTTCCTTTGCTAGCGCCTGTCGTGCCTGCCGCCCGCTGGCGGACGCCGCAGTGCACGCTTGCGCGGTTCCGGGGCGTCTGTGGGGGTTGAAATGATTTTCGGCAGGTGCCGCAAATACATAAGCGCGATCACGGCGCGCTTCCACCGGCTGTTCTTCGTCCGGCCCCGGCCGCGCAGGGGCCCCGTGCCTTGCGGAGCCGAGGAACCGCCTCGGAGGGTGCAGGCGGCATACTCATGCCATGTCGTCACGGACTGCCGAATCACCGCTGCGTCTGCTGCACCTCGAGGACTCGGAGCTCGACCACGCACTGACGCTCGCGCACCTGCATCGCGGCGGGTTGCGTGTCGAGGCGCAACGCGTCGACAGCGAGGCAGACTTCCTGCTCGCCCTCGATCAGCGATGGGACGTGATCGTCTCCGACTACAACCTGCCAGGCTTCTCGGGCCTGGTCGCCCTCGATCTGCTGATGGCGCGCGGCGACGACCTGCCGTTCATCCTGGTGTCGGGTGAGATCGGCGAAGACACTGCTGTCGAGGCCATGCGCAACGGTGCCAGCGATTACCTGCTCAAGAACAACCTGGCGCGCCTGGTGCCAGCGCTGCTGCACGCGATCGAAGCCGCGGAGACCCGGCGTGCACGGCAGCGCGCTGACCGCCAGCTCGGCGAGTCGCAGCAGCGACTGCAGGAACTCGCGCAGCACCTGCAGACCAGCATCGAGATGGAGCGCACGGCGATCGCTCGCGAGATCCACGACGACGTCGGGGGCTCACTGACGGCACTGAAGTTCGACCTCGCCTGGATCGCGCGCCACAGCGATTCGTCGCAAGTACAGGCCCGCGTGCAGGGTGCGCTGGAAACTGTCACCGCGGCCATCGAATCCAGCCAGCGCATCATGCACAACCTGCGCCCGGCGATCCTGGAACAGGGGCTGCTGGCGGCCCTGCAGTGGATGACGGCTCGCTTCGAGCGCCGCACCGGTATCACTTGCAGCCTGCGTGCCCCGAAGCAGCCGCTGCCGCTGGGACCCGGCGTGCCGCTGGTGGCCTACCGCACGGCGCAGGAGGCGCTGACCAACGTCAGCAAGCATTCGCAGGCGACGCAGGTGACCATCGACCTGTCGATGGCCGGTGGCGTGCTGTCACTCGAGATCAGTGACAACGGTTGCGGTCTGTCGACTGACGATCTGGCGAAGGCGAAATCATTCGGCATCCGTGGTCTGCACGAGCGCGCCCGCACGGTGGGCGGCTGGGTCGATCTGAGCAGCGATGTCGGTGGTACCACGCTGATCCTGTCGGTGCCGCTGAATCTGGGCGATCCCAGTGCGGCGACCGGAGAGCCGGATGCCGATGACCCGACCGGATGGGGCGACCTATGATGTTGTCATGATCAACGTGATGCTTTGCGACGACCACGCACTGATACGGCGTGGCATCCGCGACACCTTGTCGGACGCGCCCGACATCCAGGTGGTGGGCGAGGCGGGCGATTACGGTGAACTGCGCAGCCTGTTGCGCCAGTCCAGCTGCGATGTGCTGGTGCTCGACATCAACCTGCCGGGCCGCAGCGGCCTCGATGTGCTGCATGCGCTGAAAGAAGAAGGTTCGACGCTGCGCGTGCTGGTGGTGTCGATGTACCCGGAAGACCAGTATGCGATCCGTGCCTTGCGCGCCGGTGCGTTCGGCTACGTCAACAAGGGTGGCGACCCGGCGCTGATCGTTGCGGCCGTGCGCACGGTGGCGCAGGGTCGCAAGTACGTGACCCCGGAAATTGCGCAGATGCTGGTCGAGAGTCTCACCACGCCGACGACTGAATTGGCCCATCAGAAGCTGTCGGATCGCGAGTTGCAGACGCTGGTGATGATCGCGTCGGGCAAGCGGCTGTCAGACATCGCGGAAGAGTTGATGCTGAGTCCGAAGACGGTCAGCGTGTACCGTGCGCGGGTGTTGGAAAAGCTCGCGCTGGCGAACAATTCCGAGATGACGGTTTATGCCATCCGCAACGGATTGGTCGGCGGAGAGTCTGGCTGAGACTCGGGCCAGTTCACCATCTCGTCATTCGCGCACGACTCGAACAGCGGCCTGCTGAACAGATAGCCCTGCATCAGCCGGACGCCCAGGTCCTGGAAGAAGCGCCATTCGCCGACGGTCTCGATGCCCTCGACAATGATCCGGATGCCCAGTTCCTCGCACATCCGCGCCACACCTCGGGCGATCGCCTGTCGGGCGCGGCTGTTGCCCACATCGCGCACCAGTTCCATGTCGAGCTTGACGATGTCGGGCTGAAACTCTGCCAGCAGGTTCAGTCCGGCATAGCCAGCGCCGAAGTCGTCGATCGCCGTCAGGAAACCGATGCGTTTGTATTCCCGCAGGATCTCTGCAAGCCATTTGCCGTCGTTGACGTGCTCACCTTCAACCGTCTCGAAGATGATCTGGTCGATCGGGAAACCGTGGGTTTTTGCGGCGGCCAGGGTGGCGCGGATGCACAGCTCCGGCTTGTAGATGGCGTTGGGCATGAAGTTGATCGACAACCTCGAGGTCATGCCGAGATGGGCGGCCGTCTTGATCGCCTTGGCGCGGCAGGCCTGATCGAATCGATACCGGTTCTCCTCATTGACCCTCGACAGGACCGTCAACGCGCCCTCCCCCTGAGGGCCGCGCACCAGCGCCTCGTGCGCGAAGATGCTGCGCGTGCCGATGTCGACAATGGGTTGAAACGCGTAGCTGAACTGGAATCCCAGGCTTTCGCCCGGTTTGCAGTTGTCGCAAGGCTCGGCGCGCGGATCCGCTGGATCCAGAGGCATGAATCCAGACGATTGAATGATTGGGATCGTGGTCATGAACTCAACATACAGGAAATCAAAAACCCAGGCTGGCCAGCAGGTCGTCGACTTCGCCCTGGTTGGCCACGACATCCGTGCGACCTGCCGCATCGACCACCGGGCCCTGCAGCAGGTGCTGTTCAACCCTGTGCACTTGCTCCGGCGGGGCCGCTTGAACCAGCAGCCTGACCAGGCTGTCTTCAAGTTCGCTGGCGAGCGCGACCACCTTGGCAACGACCTGACCGGTCAGGTCATGGAAATCCTGCGCCATCATGATGTCGGTCAGGTGGGTGTCGATCCGCGCGGTGGCGGCTTCGACCTCGCTGACGAAATTCAGGATCGAACCCGAGGCCACGGCCTTCACTGGGTCGGCGACGATGGCCGCGGCGATGCGCCGTGTTTCCTGGATGATGTGCGCGTGGTCGGCCTTCGCGCAGTCCACCGAATTCAACACCTTCTCGGCGGCCGCACCGGTCTTCTCGGCGATGTAGTTGAGTCGGCTGCGCGCATCGGGCAGGCCTTCGGCCGCGACCTGCAGCTTGGGCATCACGCCGAGTTGACTCAAGGTGTCGTGCAACTGCCGCGTGATCGCGCCGAGTTGCTGAAAGACTTCAGGCGAGGCGCCTACGGTCCCGGCGTTCGCCGCGGAGGCATCCATCGGTAGGCCGACGCTCGCGAGTTCGTTCATGTTCATGGTGGCCGTCCTTTTTACGCCGTGGCAGCCAGTTTCTGCATGATCTTCTGCACCTTTTCTTCCAGCGTTGCCTTCGTGAAAGGCTTGACGATGTAGCCGGCGGCGCCGTCCTGCGCGGCGCGCACGATGTCTTCCTTGCGCGCTTCAGCGGTCACCATCAGCACTGGCAGGTGCTTCAGGGAGTCGTCCTTCTTGATCGCCGACAGCAGATCGAAGCCGTTCATGTTCGGCATGTTGATGTCGCTGACGATGAAGTCGAATTTCTGGTTCTTCAGCATGCCGAGCGCGACGGCGCCGTCTTCGGCCTCTTCGGCGTTGTTGTAGCCAATCTCCTTCAAGAGACCACGCACGATGCGGCGCATGGTGGAGAAGTCGTCCACGATCAGGAATTTCATGTCGGTCGAGTGGCTCATGGCAATCCTCGGAATGGGCAAGCGAAAGGTAAATGAAAGAATCTATCGGACAGTGGCCGCCGAAATTGAGGAGAGTTCGACCCCGGCAGGTGGGTCGCCGGTCGATATCGCCGGCGCCTCGGGTTCCGACAGGTTGCTGAAGAAGCGGTCCTCGGCGTCGCGGTTCATCACGATGATGCTGATGCGCCGGTTGGTCGGGCTCAGCGGCTCGGTGTCGGGCAGCGGGCGGCTCGATGCCAGCCCTTGCACACGCAACACCCGGGTGTCGGGCAGGCCGCCGGCCAGCAGTTCACGGCGTGACGAGTTGGCACGATCGGACGACAGCTCCCAGTTGCTGTAGCCACGTTCGCCGCTGCCGAACGGTTGCGCGTCGGTGTGGCCTTCGAGCGTCAGCCGATTCGGCACATCGGCCAGCACCTCGCCGATGATCTGCAGCAGCTCGCGCATGTACGGTTTGACGATCGAGCTGCCGCTGTCGAACATCGGCCGGTTGTCGGCATCGACGATCTGGATGCGCAGTCCTTCGGGGGTCATGTCGATTCGGATCTGCCCCTGCATCGAGGCCAGCCGTGGGTTGGCCGCCAGCACGTCCTGAACCTTCTGCTTCAGCTCTTCGAGCCGGGCTTTCTCGGCCGCTCGCTGGTCGGCTTTCAGGGCCAGCAGGTTGATCGTGCTGCGCCTGCCGGCGGTCTCGCCCTTCTTGACCTGTCCCTCGGTGCGCGACAGATCCTGTCCACCCCCCTTGAGCACATGCGCCGAATCGCCGGAGCCCGAGCCGCCGCTCAGCGACACCTTCAGCGGTGAGGCGAAGAAGTCGGAGATGCCCTTTTTGTCGCCCTCGGTGGTGGATCCCAGCAGCCACATCAACAGGAAGAACGCCATCATCGCCGTCACGAAGTCGGCGTAGGCGATCTTCCACGCACCGCCATGCGCTCCGTGGCTGGCCTTCTTGATCCGCTTGATGATGATCGGCTGCAGCTTCTTGGAGTCACCAGCCATAGAGGGCTCCAGGGTAGTGCTTAGCGGAGATCAACAGGTGAGCGAAGACGTCGCGGGCCAGCGCCGGGTCGCCCCCAGCAGCCCGCGCTCCCCAGGGGCCACCAAAGTGGTCCTCTTCGTGGCCCACGGGGAGCGACGACGTACCCGGCGTCTTGGGGGTCGTCATTTCCTGCCTTTGACGTGGCTTTCCAACTCGGCGAATGTCGGGCGGTCGGTCGAGAACAGCACCTTGCGGCCGAATTCCACCGCCACCTGCGGAGCGTAGCCCTGCATGCTGGCCAGCAGCGTGGTCTTGATGCACTGCAGTTCCTTCGAGCCGTCTTCGACCTTCTGCTCCAGCAGCCCGCCCAAGGGCTCGACGAAACCGTAGGCCAGCAAGATGCCGAGGAAGGTGCCGACCAGCGCCGAGGCGATCATGCCGCCCAGGATGGCTGGCGCCTGGCCGACCGAGCCCATGGTGTTGACCACGCCCAGCACCGCCGCGACGATGCCGAACGCCGGCAGACCGCCTGCTAGGCGGCCGATCGCGGCCACAGCCGCATGCTCTTCGTTGTGATGGGTCTCGATCTCGCTGTCCATCAGGCTTTCGATCTCGTGGGCGTTGAGGTTGCCCGAAACCATCATGCGCAGGTAGTCGGTGATGAACTCGACCACATGGTGGTCGTGGCCGACCACCGGATACTTCTTGAAGACCGCCGAGTTGTGCGGGTCTTCGACGTCCTGCTCGATCGACATCAGGCCTTCCTTGCGTGCCTTCTGCAGGATGTCGTAGAGCAGCGCCATCAGTTCCATGTAGCGCGCCTTGCTGTACTTGCTGCCCTTGAAGCACGCACCCAGGCCCTTCAGGCTGGACTTGATGACCTTCATCTGGTTGTTGGCCACGAATGCACCGAGTGCCGAGCCGAGGATGGTGATCAACTCGAACGGCAGGGCGTGCAGGATCACGGTGATGTTCCCGCCGTGGGCGATGTACACGCCAAAGATGCAGGCCATGGCCAGGCCCCAACCGATGAGTACGAACATGCTGAGACTGCTTCCGAAATGAGTGCCCGGCACGACTGGCGTGACGCGCTTGCTCCTATATCGACCCGATCGATCTCGCCTTGAGTGTCGGGCGGCTCAGGCTGGGGGGATTCCCGCATCAACAGGCGAATCGACAGCCATTACGGGCGCGCAAAAAATCGGACCCCGAAGAGTCCGTTGAAACGCACATGGGGTGCGAGGAGGAGACACCACGCAAGAAACCGATCTTGCAGTGTTGGGTTGATCGGTGCGCCGCGGGGCGACTTGAGCGCCCCGGATCACGGCACAGGCCGACACCGTGAGATTCAATGCAACTGGATGCCACCGGCGGCCTTGCCCTTGCCGGCGCGGGCCGGGGGGTTGCACAGGCCGCAAACGTAGTGGCGTGAAATTTCGTGGGGGTGTGTCACGAAGTGCCCGCCGCACTTGGAGCACTTGGTCATCGTCAGCATGCCGTTGTCGATGAACTTGACCAGGCGCCAGGCGCGCGTCACCGACAGCAGTTCTTCCAGGCCCTGGGCCTGGGTCTGCTCCTGGTACAGCTGGTAGGCCTTGATGACGGTGTCGATCTCGTCCATCTCGGCGACCTTGTTCAGGTACTCGTGGATGTTCAGGAACAGCGAGGCGTGGATGTTCGGC
>JANXTP010000292.1 GCA_025352345.1 Burkholderiales bacterium
GGACGCCTCGTTCCTGAACCTGCTGCCCGTCATGGCGGTCGTCACGAACATCGACGCCGACCACATGGAGACCTACGGGCACGACTTCGCCAACCTGAAGAAGGCCTTCGTCGATTTCCTGCATCGCATGCCGTTCTATGGTGTGGCGATTCTGTGCACCGACGATGCGGCAGTGCGCGACATCGTGGCCGAAGTCACCTGCCCGGTGACCAGCTACGGTTTCGAGGAAGGCGCGCAAGTACGTGCATTCAACGTGCGCCCGGTCGGCAGCCAGATGCACTTCACCGTCCAGCGACGCAACGGCGTGGTGTTGCCGGACCTGGACATCGTGCTCAACCTGCCGGGCCAACACAACGTGCTGAATGCACTGGCGGTCATTGCAGTGGCCGTGGAACTCAATGTGCCCGACGAGGCGGTACAGCGGGGCCTGGCCGAATTCAAGGGCGTGGGCCGACGCTTCCAGAGCTATGGCGACGTCGCATTGCCAGCATCGACCAGCTTGCGCCTCGGCGCCGAATCGATGGACGGCGCGGTGCAGGTCACTCAGGCGCCGGGCGGCTTCACGCTGATCGACGACTACGGCCACCATCCGGTCGAGATGGCAGCCACCATCGCTGCCGCACGCGGTGCCTTCCCGGGCCGGCGCCTGGTGCTGTCGTTCCAGCCGCATCGCTTTACTCGGACCCGCGACTGCTTCGAGGACTTCATCAAGGTCATCGGCAGTGCCGACGCCGTGTTGCTGGCCGAGGTCTATGCGGCTGGCGAGTTGCCCATCATCGCCGCAGACGGCCGCGCTTTGAGCCGCGCACTGCGTGTAGCCGGTCGGGTCGAGCTGGTGTTTGTCGACGACATCCTCGACATGCCGCAAGCCATCCTCGACAACGCGCGCGATGGCGACGTGGTGATCTGCATGGGCGCTGGCTCGATCGGTGCCGTGCCGGCCCGGGTGGTTGAACTCGGCGGCATGGCATCGGTGCGACCGGACCGCTACACACGGGAAGGGCGCGCGCTGTGACGATCGATCCGCATGCTCTCGGCAAGGTCGCCGTGCTGTTCGGTGGCAGCTCTGCCGAGCGCGAGATTTCCCTGCTCTCGGGCAACGGCGTGCTGGGCGCCCTGCGTTCGCGCGGTGTCGATGCCCATGCCTTCGATCCGGCCGAACGCGATCTGGCCGAACTCAAACGCGAAGGTTTCGTGCGCTGCTTCATCGCGTTGCATGGTCGTCATGGAGAAGACGGCACCGTGCAGGGCGCACTGGAACTGCTCGGCATTCCCTACACCGGCTCCGGCGTGATGGCGTCGAGCGTGGCCATGGACAAGGTCATGACCAAGCGCATCTGGCAAGCCGACGGCCTGCCGACGCCGAAATACGTGCGGCTGGCCGCTGACCAGCAGGGCCGCGACCAGGTGTGCGCCGTGCCCGATGTGTTGGGCCTGCCGCTGATCGTCAAGCCGCCGCGCGAAGGCTCGTCGATCGGCGTGACCAAGGTCGTCGACGGCTCGCAGATGCAGGACGCCATCACGCTGTCGGCAAAGTACGACGCCGACGTCCTGTGCGAAGAGTTCATCGACGGCGAGGAAGTGACGTGCGCCGTGATCGGCCAGGGGCTTCATGCCGTGGCGCTGCCCGTGGTGCGGATTGCCGCCCCCGAAGGCGCCTACGACTACCAGAACAAGTATTTCACCGACGACGTCAAGTACCACTGCCCGAGTGGCCTGCCTGCCGCCGAGGAACTGGTGATCCAGCAGATCACGCTGGCTGCCTACCGCACGCTGGACTGTCGCGGCTGGGGTCGTGCCGACGTGATGATTCGCGCCAGCGACCGCAAGCCGTTTCTGCTCGAAATGAACACATCGCCCGGCATGACCAGCCATTCGCTGGTGCCGATGTCGGCACGCGCAGCGGGCATCGGTTATGAGGACCTGTGCCTGCGCGTGCTGGCGTCGGCCGCGCTGGACAGCAGCCGGGGAGCACCCCGACCATGAACGTGCCGTTCGACGTCAAGCTGATGAACATCACCGCCAGCGTGATGTTCGCGCTGTGCCTGCTCATGGGAGTGGCGGCAGGTGCCTGGTGGGTGTTGCGCCAGCCGATGTTTCCGCTGGCGATGATCCGGGTCGATGGCCAAGTCACGCACAACAACGCCGTGACCTTGCGCACCAACGTCGCACCCCGATTGGCCGGCAACTTTTTCACGGTCGACTTGGCCGCGACGCGAAGCGCTTTCGAATCGGTGCCGTGGGTTCGGAAAGCCGTGGTGCGACGTGAGTTTCCGGACAAGCTGCGTGTGACATTGATCGAGCACCAGGCGATTGCCTACTGGGGCGAGGAAGCCGAGTCAAAACTGGTCAACAGCTTCGGCGAAGTATTCGAAGCCAACACGGCCGAGGTCGACGAGGGCTTGCCGCGCCTGAGTG
>JANXTP010000304.1 GCA_025352345.1 Burkholderiales bacterium
TCGGCGCTTACCGCGCCGGCAACGTGACGCTCTCCAACGCGATCGGCACCGGCGTGGCCGACGACAAGTCGATCTACCCATACGTGCCGAAGATGATCGAGTTCTACCTTGGCGAGACGCCGATCCTGCACAACGTGCCGACCTGGATGTGCCGCAAGGAAGACGATCTGAAATACGTGCTGGCGAACCTCGGCGAGCTCGTCGTGAAGGAAGTGCACGGCGCGGGCGGCTACGGCATGCTGATCGGGCCGGCGGCCACGAAGGCCGAGATCGAGAATTTCAGCAAGGCGCTGCTCGCGAACCCGGCCGGCTACATCGCGCAACCGACGCTGAGCCTGTCGACCTGCCCGACCTACGTCGACAGCGGCATCGCCCCGCGCCACATCGACCTGCGTCCGTTCGTGCTGAGTGGCAAGGAGGTTCAGATGGTGCCGGGCGGTCTGACGCGCGTCGCGCTGAAGGAAGGTTCGCTGGTCGTCAACTCGTCGCAGGGCGGCGGGACCAAGGACACCTGGGTGCTGGAAGCCTGACCACGGAGGCGAAGAAGATGCTTTCAAGAACCGCCGATCACCTGTTCTGGATGGCGCGCGATAGCGCGCGCTGGATTCTCGGCTTGGTGGAGTAAGCGATGCTGTCACGCACTGCTGATCATTTGTTCTGGATGGCTCGCTACATGGAGCGGGCCGAGAATACGGCCCGCATGCTTGATGTGAACTATCAAGCGTCGCTGATGCCGCAGTCGGTCGACGAGGCCGAGAAGGGCTGGAAGGGCCTGCTGGGCATCAGCGAACTGACCGCCGACTTCGGCCAGCGCCATGGCGCCGTGACGCCCGACGCGGTGATGCGCTACATGGTCGGCGATGCCGAGAACGGCTCGAGCATCCGCAGCTGCCTGCAGGCTGCGCGCGAGAACGCGCGTGCGGTGCGCGGCACGCTGACCACCGAGGTCTGGGAGACGCAGAACCAGACCTGGCTCGAGTTCCAGCGCATGGTGACGAACGAGTCGTATCTGCGCGATCCGAGCACCTTGTTCGAGTGGGTCAAGTTCCGCTCGCACCTGTCGCGCGGCGTCACGGTCGGGACGATGCTGCAGGACGAGGCCTTTCACTTCCTGCGCATCGGCAGCTTTTTGGAGCGGGCCGACAACACCGCCCGTCTGCTCGACGTGAAGTTCCACGCCGTCGAGAGCGAGTACCACGGCTTCCAGACCCAGAGCCAGAACGGCCAGGGCCCTGCGACGCGCGACACCGAGGTCGATTTCTATCACTGGTCCGGCATCCTGCGTTCGGTCTCGGGCTTCGAGGTCTACCGCAAGGCGTATCGCAACGTGATCCGGCCCGAGAAGGTCGCCGAGTTGCTGATCCTGCGCGCCGACATGCCGCGCTCGCTGGCGGCCTGCATGCAGGAGGTCGTGACCAACCTGAAGATGGTCGCGAACGAGCAGTCGACCGAGACGCTGCGCAAGGCGGGGCGGCTTCAGGCCGATCTGCAGTACGGCCGCATCGACGAGATCCTCGCGACCGGGCTGCACGCCTACCTCACGCAATTTCTCGAACGCGTCGGCACGCTGGGTGTCGGCATCAGCCGCGACTTCCTCGTGCCGGTCGCGGCCTGAGGTCGAAGCCATTCAATTCATTCACCGCAGAGTGAATGAGTTGGCGGAGTTCACGCGGAGCAAGACAGGTCTTGCTTCACTCGGCGCAACTCCGTCAACTCCGTTCCTCGGTGAAGTAGTCCTGCGGTGAAGTAGTCCTGGAGCCTCAATGTCCATCCATGTCGCGCTGAACCACGTCACCCACTACCGCTACGAGCGGCCGATCAACCTCGGCCCGCAGATCGTGCGGCTGCGCCCGGCACCGCATTCGCGCACGCGCATCCTGAGCTACTCGATGCGCGTCGAGCCCGCCAGCCACTTCATCAACTGGCAGCAGGACCCGCAGTCGAACTACCTCGCGCGCCTCGTCTTCCCCGACAAGGCCACGAGCTTCCGCATCGAGATCGACCTGGTCGCCGAGATGGCGGTGCTGAACCCGTTCGACTTCTTCCTCGAACCCTCGGCCGAGCATTACCCGTTCACCTACGAGCCCGAGGTCGCGCTTGAACTCGAGCCGTACATGATCAAGGCGCCCGAGCTCACGAACGCGCCGGTGTTCGCGGCCTACCTCGCGACCATCTCACGCGAGAAGGCCGCCACCAACGACTGGCTGGTCGGGCTGAACCAGAAGCTGCAGCGCGACATCGGCTACCTCGTGCGCATGGCGCCCGGCGTGCAGACGCCCGAAGAGACGCTGGTCAACGCCAGCGGTTCGTGCCGCGACACCGGCTGGCTGCTGGTGCAGCTGCTGCGCCACCTCGGTCTGGCGGCACGCTTCGTCTCGGGCTACCTGATTCAGCTGAAGAGCGACGTCAAATCGCTCGACGGCCCGAGCGGCACCGAGATCGATTTCACCGACCTGCACGCCTGGT
>JANXTP010000313.1 GCA_025352345.1 Burkholderiales bacterium
CGGACGAACCGGAGTTCACCGTGATCAAGTGCTTCACGCCGAGGTACTTTGCCAGGCGTTCTTCGAACATTGCGTTGAAGCGGCCCGTGGTCAACCACCCGTCGAGGGACGCCTCGACCATCAACTCCAGCTCGCGCGCACCGATCACCTTGCCGGACACCGGCACTGGCGACTCGCCCGGCACAAAGGGCTTCGGTGCGAGCGCGAGGTCGGCGTACTGGCGGACCAGTGTGGCAATCTGCCCGCGAAGGGACTCTGCCCGCAGGGCGTCGAGTGTGATGGTGTTAGTCATGCTCATTCCGTTTTCGTGGAGTTCGTGTACTCGGCGATCTGCTCCAGGCAGATCTGCTGCATGTTCTGATCGTCCAACCAGGCCTTGTGCCAGTGTGTGATGCGTTCGAGGGCAGTGGCCAAAGACCATCGCGGCGCCCAGCCCAGGCGTTGCCTTGCCTTGGAAATGTCGAGCTTGAGGTAATTGGCCTCGTGGACGTGATCGCCCGCATCGAGCTGCCACTCGACTCCGCCGCCCCATTGGGCGGCCAGTCGCTCGACGATCCACTGCACGGGGCGCGTGTCTGTGTCATGCGGGCCGAAGTTCCAGCCTTCCGCGAACGCCTCGCCTTGGACCCACAGATGCTCAATCAACGTGAGATAACCCGACAGAGGCTCGAGCACGTGCTGCCACGGGCGGATGGCACGGGGGTTGCGGATCGACACCGACTCACCCCGTTCGAAGGCGCGCAGCGTATCGGGGACGAGGCGGTCGAGGGCCCAGTCGCCACCGCCGATGACATTGCCGGCGCGGCCGGACGCCAGTGCGATGGCGCTGCCCGCGAAGTACGACCGGCGGTAGGCCAGTGTCACCAGTTCCGAGCATCCCTTGCTGTTGCTGTACGGGTCGTGGCCGCCCATGGACTCGTCTTCCCGGTAGCCCCAGACCCACTCGCGATTCTCGTAACACTTGTCTGTGGTCACATTGACAATGACACGGACGCTACCGGCGCGCCGCGCGGCCTCCAGCACATGCACCGTGCCCATCACGTTGGTCGCGTACGTGGTCACTGGGTCGCGGTAGGACAGTCGCACGAGCGGCTGCGCGGCCATGTGAATGACCACCTCGGGACGAAAGGAAGTCATCTGCCTGACGAGCGTGTCGAGGTCGCGAATGTCGCCCATGAACGAGGACATGCCGGCACCCACATTGGCCACCGTGAACAGGTTCGGGTGCGTGGGGGGAGCAAGTGCGAAACCCTGCACGTCAGCGCCCATGGATTGGAGCCACAGCGAAAGCCAGCCCCCCTTGAAGCCGGTGTGCCCCGTCAAAAAGACTCGTTTGCCGCGCCAGAAGCGGGCGCCAGACGTGTGCTGACTCAAGATCTCAACCCCACATCTTCCACGGTGCCTTGCCGGAAGCCCAGAGGTCTTCGAGCAGGTGTTTGTCCCGCAACGTGTCCATGGGTTGCCAGAACCCGTGGTGCTCGTAGGCCATCAACTCGCCACCGTCGGCGAGGCCGGTGAGCGGCTCCACCTCCCAGGAGGTCGAGTCGTCCTTCAGGTAGCGCAACACGGAAGGATTGAGCACGAAGAAGCCCCCGTTGATCATGGCGCCGTCGCCCTTGGGCTTCTCTTTGAAGCTGCGCACTTGGCCGTGGCGGATGTCAAGTGCGCCGAACCGTCCAGGCGGATAAGTGGAGGTGAGCGTGGCCGCCTTGCCGTGCGAGCGGTGAAATGCGATGGTGGCCGAGATGTCGATGTCGCCGACACCGTCGCCGTAGGTAAAGCAGAACGCTTCCTCGTCATGCACGTAATCCGCGACCCGCAGCAGCCGACCACCGGTCATCGAGTCGTCGCCAGTGTCAACCAGCGTGACGTTCCAAGGTTCGGCACGCTTGTGATGCACTTCCATGCGGTTGTTGCGCATGTCGAAGGTGACGTCGGACATGTGCAGGAAGTAGTTGGCAAAGTACTCCTTGATCACATAGCCCTTGTACCCGCAGCAGATCACGAAGTCGTTGACGCCGTGATGGGCATACATCTTCAGGATGTGCCAGAGGATCGGCTTGCCGCCGATTTCAACCATCGGTTTGGGGCGAGTGGCGGTTTCTTCGCTCAGACGGGTGCCAAGGCCACCGGCCAGAATCACTGCTTTCATGGAGATGTCCTATCGGATCGGTGGATCAACAAGCGTCAGGTTGCGGCCGAGCATACGAAGGCGTCGGAGTGGAATTGCCGTTCCGGCAGGCCGGCGGCACGCAACTGTGATTGCGCGCTGTGGATCATGGCGTCGGACCCGCAGGCATAGACCAGCGTGCTCGGAAGATCAGGCTTGTCGCCAAGCAGCACGTTCTGCACATGACCGCGTGCGCCGTGCCAGGCATCGTCGGCGCGCGAGAGCACCGGGACGAAACGAAGGCGCGGAAAGTCTGGTGCTTGCCAGTAGAGATCGTCGCGATGGCGACCACCCCAGTAGATGGTGATCGACCTTGGCTGAACCTCGTCGGCAAGCCTGACGAGGCCTTCAAGGATGGCCTTGACCGGTGCGATGCCGGTACCGGTCGCCAACAGGACGAGATCCTTACCAGCCTGATCGCGCAGGAAGAATGTGCCGAGCGGGCCGTGCAGGCGCAGCAGATCGTTGACTTTGGCCCGCTGGAACCAGTAGTGACTCATGACACCGTCCGGTACTTCGCGGATGTGCAGTTCGATCTGCTTGTCGGCACGGGGCGCATTTGCAATCGAGTAGCTGCGGCGCAGGCCTTCGGCACCGATCACGTCGATATACTGGCCGGGCAGAGCGTCCAGACCCGAGGTGGGCGGGAGCCGCAGCACGACGCGCACAACGTCTTGCGACAGACGCTCGAGGGTCTGAATGCGGCAGGGTAAAGTCTTGACTTCGGGAAGGACGATATCGCCGAGATCGTCGACCTCCAGCTCCACCGGGCCGCAAGCCTGGCGGACGCAGGTCAGGATATAGCCTTGCCGGCGCTCCGCCGCGCTCAGACCGAGCTCGTCATGCGTCGAAATCGTGTCCCCAGCAATGACCCGACCCTTGCACGTGCCACAGCGGCCGGTGCGGCAGCTGTAGTCGAGTATTACGCCGTGGCGCATGGCGGCGTCGAGGAGCGACTCGTCCGGCCGCGCTTCGTAGCGGCGCCCGTTCGACGTGGAGATCGGATGCATGGCGAGCAGTGTCCGGCCTGCTTACTCGTTGTAGTCGTAGGCTCGGAAGCCGGCAGCCTTGACTAGGCTGTCGCGGCGTGCGGCCGTGTAGTCGGCCAGCACCATCTCGGTGACGAGCTCACGTAAGGTGGTCTTGGGCACCCAGCCGAGTTTCTCCTTGGCCTTGCTCGGGTCGCCCAGCAGGGTCTCGACCTCGGTCGGACGGAAATAGCGTGGATCGACCTTGACGATCACGTCGCCGACCTTGCACTTGGCCTTGTCGCCGCTGACTGCCGCGACGCGGCCCACCTCATCCACGCCTTCACCCTCAAACGTGATGGTCACGCCCAGCTCCGCCGCCGCGAATTCAACACACTGGCGCACGCTGTACTGCACCCCGGTGGCGATGACGAAGTCTTCCGGCGTGTCCTGCTGCAGCATCAGCCACTGCATCTCGACATAGTCCTTGGCGTGGCCCCAGTCGCGCTTGGCGTCCATGTTACCGAGGTAGAGGCAGTCCTGGATGCCGAGCTTGATGCGGGCGAGCGCGCGCGTAATCTTGCGGGTAACGAAGGTCTCGCCGCGCACCGGGCTTTCGTGGTTGA
>JANXTP010000314.1 GCA_025352345.1 Burkholderiales bacterium
CTTTTCGACGCCCAAGCCATCCTTGCTGACCAGCTCGACGCGCTTGAAAAACGCGCTGCGGGCACGGCCATCGATTTGTCCTTGCTCACCGACGGCCTGGAAGCCGAGCGTGAGCAAGGCATCACCATCGATGTGGCTTACCGCTACTTCGCGACCAAGCAGCGCAAATTCATCATTGCCGACGCGCCAGGTCACGAGCAATACACCCGCAACATGGTCACCGCTGCGGCAGGCAGTGACGCGGCCGTGGTGCTGGTCGACATCACCAAGCTCGACCTCAGCGCCAACCCCATGCCGTTGCTGGCACAAACCCGCCGCCACGCGCTGTTGGCGCAGTTGCTGCGCGTGCCGAACATCGTGTTTGCGGTGAACAAGATAGACGCCACAGCCAACCCCGGCGCCGCATTTGCGGCCACGCGCGACGCGCTGGTGAAGTTTGCAAAACAAGCGGGCATCGAGGTGGCGGGCATCGTGCCGGTGTCGGCCCTGCGCGGTGACAACGTCACGCAGACCGTCGTCACCGACGGCACCGACTGGAGCAGCTGGTACAGCGGCCCGACGCTGCTGCAGTTGCTCGAATCGCTGCCTGTCGCGCAGGAGCGCACCGAAGGCGACCTGCTGATCCCGGTGCAATACGTCGCACGCGATGACGGTGACGGCAAGTCTGGCGGAACAGGCGTCGGCCACCAGCCGCGCAGTCTCTTCGGTCGCATCGCGCACGGCAGCGTGAAAGCCGGCGATGAGGTGCAGATTTTCCCGAGCGGCGAACGCGCCGTGGTGGCCGAGGTCCGGTTGGCGGGCAGCGTGGTGGATCACGTCGAGGCCGGCTGGTCGGCCGGCGTCGTGCTCGACCGCCAGCTCGATGTGTCGCGCGGCGACTGGATCGCCACGCCGAACAGCGTCACCGGGCGGCAGAGCTTTGCTGCAACGCTCGCGTGGCTGGACACCGAACCGGCCGTCGTGGGCCGCAAGTACTGGGTGCGCCACGGCAACCGCTGGGTGCAGGCGCGCATCGCCGGCATCGAGAACCGGCTCGACATCCACACCCTCGATGTCGTCGATGCCAACCAGCTCGGTGTCAACGAGATCGGCCGCGTGATCGTCGAGACGCAGCAGCCCCTGCCGGTGGAAGCCTATGCGTCCAATCGCAGCGGCGGCGCCCTGATCGTGGTCGACCCGACCACCAACCGCACCAGCGGCGCGTTGCTGGTGCAGGCCAGCGCAGCCTGACGACGCTGCCCCCCATGCCTGCCTTCACCGCCTCCACCCAACCAACAGCCGTGCCGATGGGCCGCGTCGCTTTCGTGGGTGCGGGGCCGGGCCAGGCTGATCTGATCACGCTGCGCGGCGCCCAGCGCCTGGCGGAGGCCGCGGTGGTGCTGAGCGATGCGTTGGCCGACCCGGCACTGCGCGAGCTGGCCCCACAGGCGCGCTGGTTGCACGTGGGCAAGCGAGGCTATGGCGACAGCACGGGCCAGGAAGCCATCAACGCACTGTTGATCAAATGTGCCCGCGACGTGGGCCATGCCGGGCTGGTGGTGCGACTGAAGGGGGGCGACCCCAGTGTGTTCGGCCGCCTCGAAGAAGAACTGCAGGCCATGTCCGCGGCTGGCGTCGCCTGCGAAGTGGTCCCGGGCGTGACTGCAGCACTGGCCGCCGCCGCATCCGCGCAGCGCCCGCTGACACGGCGCGGTGTCGGCCGCAGCGTCAGCTTCGCCACGGCGATGACCGCCAGCGGCACCCCTGACGCCGGCGCATGCGGCCACGCCGACACCGAGGTGTTCTACATGGCGGGCAAGCAACTCGGTGCCCTGTCACGCAAGCTGGTACGGGCGGGTTGGCTTGGCGACACCGCGGTGAGCGTGGTCTCGCGAGCGGGCTGGCCCGACGAACTCAGCAGCGACCACATCGTTGCCAGCCTGGGCCAAGCCACCATGCTGCACGCCGGTCGGCCCACGGTGGTCGTGGTCGGTGCCGGGGCGAGCGCACTCAACCCGGTCAAATCGCCAGTCGTCAAGAAGGCTTGCGCACCTTGGACCGCCGCACTGAACACGTAAAATCTCGGGGTGATGCGGTTGGCATCCACCTCTCTTTTCAACCCTGCTTTCGCAGTTTCACCGAGCCTGAGTCATGACCCACGTCGTCACCGAATCCTGCATCCGCTGCAAATACACCGACTGCGTGGATGTGTGTCCCGTCGACTGCTTCCGCGAAGGCCCGAACTTCCTGACGATCGATCCCGACGAGTGCATCGATTGCGCGGTGTGCATACCCGAGTGCCCGGTCAACGCGATCATGCCGGAGGAAGACGTGCCTGGCGACCAGCAGCACATGATCAAGCTGAACGCTGAGCTGTCACGCATCGGCTGGCCCAGCATCACCAAGCGCAAGATGGCGCTGCCCGGCGCCGACGAATGGAAAGACAAGACCGGCAAGCTGTCGGAATTGATCCGCTGAACACCCCGTCTCACACATGAGCGCGCCGATCCACACCGACGCGCTGGTGATCGGTGCGGGGCCGGTCGGCCTGTTTCAGGTCTTTCAGCTCGGTCTGCAGGAGATCCGCTGCCACGTCGTCGACAGCCTGCCCGCCCCGGGCGGCCAGTGCCTGGCGCTGTACCCTGACAAACCGATCTACGACATCCCTGCGGTACCGGTGTGCACCGGCCGTGAGTTGATTGATCGCTTGCTGGTGCAGATTGCGCCGATGAATGCGACGTTTCACTTGTCGCAACAGGTCAGCAGGGTCACACCGATGAGCGACGGGCACTTCGAGGTCGATACCTCGGCAGGCTCCCGATTTGTCGCCCGCACGATCTTCATCGCGGGTGGTGTCGGCGCCTTCGTGCCGCGACAACTGAAGCTCGACGGCAGCGAACCGTTCATCGGCCGGCAGGTGTTTCACAGTGGCGACGCCATCCCGCCTGCTGCCGACCGGCATGTGGTCGTCTTGGGTGAAGACGACGCAGCGCTTGAAGTGGCGTTGGCGCTGGCCGACGCAGAAGCACATCGACCGGCCAGCGTCACGCTGATGCACCGCCGCGACGCGTTCAAGGCGGCTCCCGCGCTCGTTGAACGGATGCGTGCAGCGTGTGACGCCAGCCGCATGCGCTTCGTTGCCGGACAAGCGGTCGGCTTCGACGCCAGCGGCGGCACACTGACGCAGCTGAACATCAACGGCGCAAACAGCAGCACCACCTCGCTGCCCGCCGACCTGCTGCTGGTGCTGTGGGGCCTGAGCCCCAAACTCGGGCCGATCGCCGACTGGGGCCTGAAGCTCGAACGCAAGCAGGTCGTGGTCGATACCGAGAGGTTCGAAACCAGCGTGCCGGGCATCTTTGCGGTCGGCGACGTGAACACCTACCCGGGCAAGAAAAAGCTGATCGTCTGCGGCTTCCACGAGGCGACGATGGCCGCCTACGCCGCAGCTGCCATCGTGTTCCCTGATCGGCCGGTGCAAGTGCAGTACACGACGACCAGCACGCGGCTGCATCGCCTGCTGGGGGTGGCACCCGCGCCGTGATGCGGGACGTGATGCCGCCTGCTGTACCGCGTCACCAAATTTAGTTACATGTCCACCCCCGGATCAAGGGGAAGCACCGATGACGTCAGAGGTAACGCGGGACAACCATCAGGCAGCGCATGATCTTTGCGCCGTTGCACGTGAACGAGGGCGAGGCCATGGACATGACCGAAACCGACGCGACGCGACGCGACATCCGCGGCTCCGTTCTCTGCATCGAGGACGACCCGGTCAGCCGGGAACTGGTCGAAGCCCTGCTGGCCGCATTCCCAACGGTTGATCTACGCTTGGCGGCCGATGGCCGCTCCGGCATCCGTGCGGCGCTCGACGCGATGCCCGATGTGATCCTGCTGGACATGCACCTGCCCGACATCGGCGGCCTGGAGGTGGTGCGCGCCCTCAATCAGCACATCGCCGAAGGCGAATGCCAGGTGATCCTGCTGACCGGCGACAAGCTGACCTTCGACATCGTCAAGGCGATGAGCCTGGGGGCACGCGAATACTGGTTGAAGCCGCTGTCACTGGACCGCTTGCAAGGCGACCTGCCCCGGGTGCTGGACACCCTGCACGCCGAGCGGCAAGACGCGGTGGAAAGTTCACTGAAACCAGGGTCGCGCTGGATCTCGGCCTCCAGCACCCATCACTGATCTTTGGCCGCAGCCGGCGCTTTGGCCCGAGACCGCGAACCGGTTTTTGCCCTTGACTCGCGCTGGGCGGCGCGCTCCGCCTCCTTCACCACCGCTTCGGCCTGCCAACGCAGCCAGTCCCGCGGCGTTTCCAGCGTGATGCGCCCCACGCTGCCCGAGCGAAAGTCGTGCAGCACGATCTCGGCGGCCTTCTGCAGGCTGATGCGCCCGCCGGGCAGCACGGCACCGCGTTGGCGGCCGATCGCAGCCAGTCGTTCGTCATCGGTGCGGGCGACCGACGCATCGAGCCGGTAACGCTGCTCGACCTGAGCGGGGTAGTCGCGGTTCAGCGCGGCCAACAACATCAACGCCACGTCCTCGTCGTCATAGGCATTGCGCCCCACTGCGCCGCTGGCGGCCAGGTGGTAGCCGCTTTGCTCCACCACGATGCGCGGCCACAGCATGCCGGGCGTGTCGTACAGGTAGAAATCGTTGGCGATGACGATCTTCTGTTCGAGCTTGGTGATGCCGGGCTCGTCACCGGTCTTCGCCGCGACGCGGCCGGCCAGCGAGTTGATCACCGTCGATTTTCCGACGTTGGGGATGCCGCAGATCAGCACCCGCAACGGCTTGACCATGCCACCGCGCAGCGGCGCCAGCTGGCGGCAGGCATCGACAACGCGGTGCACCGGCGCGCCGGCCCGCCCATCGAGTGCAACCGCCTGAGTCGCTGACTGCGCATTGAAGTAATCGATCCACAGTGAGGTTCGCTGCGGATCAGCCAGATCCTGCTTGTTGAGGACTTTCAGCGCAGGCTTGCCACGCGTCAGATCGGCCAGCAGCGGGTTCCCGCTCGACCCGGGCAACCGGGCGTCGAGCATCTCGATCACCACATCGATCGCCTTGACCCGTTCGATGATGGCCTTCTTGGTCGCATTCATGTGACCTGGAAACCATTGAACAGGCATCGTCAGCTTTCTTCGGCCGGAAGTGACCGTTCATTGCATTTTGATCTGGCGGACCGTGCAAACGGTGCGAGATCACAACGATCGATCAAGACGGCGAACTGCGTCCTCGGAAGCGCTTGGCCTGCACAAACCAGGCGTCATGCTGAATGGCATCGGGCGCAGTCACCGACACGCGCTGCGCAAGCCAGCAGCGGGTGGGCAGCATCGAGTCGCCAGCGCTCATCCGCAGTGCGACGGCATCGGCCGGCAGCTGAGCCAGTGCCGCGCGGATCGCATCCATCTGCGCCTCCTCAAGGCCACGAGCAATGAAGACCAGCCGGCTGCAGCCATCGCGAAACGGGCCTTCCGCAGGCCATGCCGACAACGTCACCGACGGATAGGCGACGCCTTGAA
>JANXTP010000363.1 GCA_025352345.1 Burkholderiales bacterium
CCGGCGCTAAGCCCGCGTCACTGTTGGCTTTGGCCGTTGGCTCCTGAAACCGTCCTCACCCAACGCGAACAAAGCCTTTCGTTTACTGGTGGGCCCTGAGTGACTCGAACACTCGACCTACGGATTAAGAGTCCGCTCGAATGAGACTTTCCGGGACCTCTTTGGACACCGTTTCATGGGCAAGTGTTACTTCTGAGTGTCACCTAAAGTTCCAGGAAATCTCCTAGCATTACCTCTGAAACTGGCACCAGACTGGCGCCAGATTCGGAAACGGAGCCAACATGGAGCAACCGATTCAAGTCCGCACTGGTGCCACTGGCACGAAGACTGGCACCAGCTCGGCAGCGAACCTCAGGTCACTGCCAGCGGGTACCTTCACCACCATCGAAAAGCTCGACCTCGGCGGGTCGCTTCAAGCCCGCAAGCTGACCGGCGACGCCGTGCAGTTCTACTGGCGGTACTCGCACGAAGGACACACATTTCGCGAGGCTATCGGGCGCTACGACCCCAGCGCTCCACCCAAGAAACGCGAACCCACGTCTGCGGGGTACAGCCTTGCCGCCGCGCGCGAACGCTGTCGGCTGTTGGCCGACCAGCATGGTCGCCGCAAGGCCACTGGCGGGCTCCGCCAGATCAAGACCGAGGAGCGCGACGAGTTCAAGGCACGCAGTGCCGTTCAGGCTGAACGTTCGACGCGGACGCTTCAGGGCTTACTGGACACGTACATCGCGCATCTGAAGGCGTTGGGTCGCCGAAGCCACGTCGATGCAGCGGGCATCTTCAAGGCGCATGTCACTGGCGCTTGGCCAAAGCTGGCGGGCGCTCCGGCTGCCGACCTGACAGCAGACGACGTGCTCGACATGCAACGGCGCCTGATCGAACAAGGCAAGGGGCGCACGGCGAACAAGCTGCGCTCTTATCTGCACGCGGCATATCAGTGCGCAATCGACGTTCGAATGTCGGCGGCGCTGCCGGTCGCCTTCAAGGCGTATGCGGCTCACGTCAACCCGGTCGCACAGACGAAACGCGATCCGAAGTTCGACCGCGCCGACAAGCGCCCGCTCAGCACCGCCGAACTGCAGAGCTACTGGCAGATCATCAAGAAACTGCCTGATCTGCGAGGCAGCGTGCTTCGCCTGCACCTGCTCACGGGCGGGCAACGCGTGCACCAGTTCGTCAAACTGCGCTGGGTCGATACCGGTGCCGACAGGTTCACGATTTTCGATGCCAAGGGCCGGCCTGGACAGGGGCCGCGACCTCACGTACTGCCCTTGTTGCGGAGAGCCGTCTCGGTGATTCAGGAGTTCGAGCGACAAGGCGAATATGTGATGACGACCACGAAGGGCCGGCGCCCGATCGAGGCAACAACGGTGACAGGTTGGGCGCACGATGCAGTCGGCGACGAGATCGTGGGCTTTCAGCTCAAGCGCGTCCGGTCCGGCGTCGAGACCTTGCTGGCCGCGAACGGGATCAGCCGCGAGATTCGCGGACACCTCCAATCGCACGGCCTCACCGGCGTGCAAGCACGGCACTACGACGGGCACGACTACATGCCCGAGAAGCGCCACGCGCTGGAAGTTCTTCACGCGGCAATCGAGCCGCCGAAGTGCCGGCGGGTTACCCGATGATCCGGCTGCGTTCTCGACGTATGCACAATGTGCACACACGCGCTAGAATAGAGACATGATTTCAGCCACCTCTTCCGCCGTCATCAACCTGCGCTCCCCTCCCGCTCAGCGGGAGTTAATCGACCGTGCCGCACGCTTGCAGGGCAAGAGCCGCACCGACTTCATGCTCGAAGCGTCGCGCGAGAAGGCCGAGCAGGTGTTGCTCGACCAGACGCTGTTCACGGTGAATGCCAAGCAATACAAGGCCTTCGTGGCGCTGATGGATGCGCCGCTATCCGGGAACGCGGCGCTGAAACGGCTGCTGGCCAAGCGCGCGCCTTGGGAGAAATGAGCCCGGCTGCGCTCGATGGCATCGCGGCGCCTGCGCCGCTCACCGCAG
>JANXTP010000377.1 GCA_025352345.1 Burkholderiales bacterium
AGCGCATCGACGCCCTGTTGGCCGAACACGGCAGCACGCCGGCGTCCTTGCTCGTGACTGATGTCGTGCTGGCGGAAGCGATATGGACACTGCGATCCGCATTCGCCCAGGACAAGCCCGCGCAATTGATGGCGGTCCGCAGCCTTCTGGACGAAACCGCGTTCGCGTTCGAGGACCGTGAGGCAGTTGTCAGGGCAATCAACCTGTTCGAGCAGAGTGCCTGCGGTTTCTCTGACGGCCTGATCGTCGCCAAGCATGGTCAACGCGGCTGCGCGTTCACCGCCACCTTCGACCGCGCCATGCGCAAGCTGCCGGGCGTCAAGCTCGTTTGAGCTGACCACCGGACCGCAGGCAACGACAACCTCATCGAGGCGAGGTAAAAGCCATGAGCACTCCTTCCACCCGCACCGAAACCGACAGCTTCGGCTCTATCGAGGTGCCGGCGAGCGCGCTCTGGGGCGCGCAGACCGAGCGCAGCCTGCACTTTTTCGCGATCGGCGAGCAGCGGATGCCGCTGGCGCTGATCCATGGGATCGCCTGGTTCAAGTGGGCCGGTGCGCAAGTCAACCGCGACCTCGGCTTGCTCAGTGCGCCGCGGGCGCAGGCGATCGTCGACGCTGCGCTGCGGGTGGCTGAAGGCGAGTTCGATGCGCAGTTTCCGCTGTCGGTCTGGCAGACCGGCTCCGGCACGCAAAGCCACATGAACGTCAACGAGGTGGTAGCGCATCTGGCCTCGCGCAAGGGGGTCGGTGACGACCTGTCGGCCGCCCCTGCCGTGGCCATCCACCCGAACGACGATGTGAACCTCGGGCAGTCGTCGAACGATGTGTTCCCCAGCGCCATGCACCTCGCGGTGGTGCTGGCAGCACGCGACCGGCTGGAGCCCGCGTTGACGGCATTGCGTGCGTCACTGGCAGCCAAGGCCATGGCTTTTGCCTCGGTCTTGAAGATCGGCCGCACCCACCTGCAGGATGCGACACCGGTCACGTTGGGCCAGGAGTTCGGCGGCTACGAGGCCCAGCTCGCGCTGTGCCAAGCCTCGTTGCGGCAGGCGCTGGTGGCGGTGCACACGCTGGCCATCGGTGGCACGGCAGTCGGCACCGGGCTGAACACCCACCCCGAGTTCGGCTCACGCGTCGCTGCCACGCTGGCACGGCGCTTCGGCCTGCCGCTGTCACAGGCGAGCAACCTGTTCGCCGCGATGGCCGGCCATGAAGCGTTGGTCGCGTTTCATGGCGCGCTGAAGATGCTGGCGATCGCGCTCACGAAGATCGGCAACGACATCCGCCTGATGGGCAGTGGTCCGCGTGCTGGCTTGGGCGAACTGCGCCTGCCCGAGAACGAGCCCGGTAGCTCGATCATGCCCGGCAAGATCAACCCGACGCAAGTCGAGGCGCTGACCATGGTCAGCGCGCAGGTGATGGGCCATGACGTGGCGATCGGCTTCGCGGCCAGTCAGGGGCAGTTCGAACTGAATGTCTACAAACCCTTGATCGCGCTGAACGTGCTGGACAGCCTGCGCCTGCTGGCCGATGCGATGCACAGCTTCGACCGGCATTGCGTCGCGGGGCTGAGGGTCAATTCGCTGCGCGTCGAGCAGCTGCTGCAAGGCTCGCTGATGCTCGTCACCGCCTTGGCGCCGCACATCGGCTACGACCGCGCCGCGCAGATCGCCAAGTGCGCCCACGACCACGGCACCACGCTGCGCGAGGCCGCCCTGGCGCTGGGCGCGGTGACGGCCGAGCAGTTCGATGCGTGGGTCGATCCGCGGCGGATGCTGGGCGACCCGCGTTCCAAATGAACCTGATTCACTGATTCAAAGCGAAGGAACATGTCATGAGTCTCGGAACTGAGCTTGATCGTCCGCGTGCTGGTCGTGCTGTTGCTGACCGGCATTTGTGAACGCATGAACTCGATTCCCATCAACTCAGCGATACGGCGGCCCATGGCGCGGATGCTGCTCACGCCCTTGCTCGGCGCGTTGTGGCTGGTCGGCTGCGGCGATGCAGCACGCTTGCCCGTCAATGCCGGTACCGGCCCGCAGCCGGCGTTGCCACCGCCTCAGCCCAGCCTGATTCCGACGGTGAACATCGCACCGGCGATCGGCTGGCCGAAAGGCCTGACACCGCAGGCGCCACCGGGCATGCAGGTGACCGCCTTTGCCACGGGCTTGGACCACCCGCGCTGGCTGCTGGTGCTGCCCAACGGCGATGTACTGGTGGCCGAAACCAACGCGCCGCCGAAGCCAGATGACGGCAAGGGCATCAAGGGCTGGGTGATGGGCCTGGTGATGAAGCGCGCCGGCGCCGGCGTGCCCAGCGCCGACCGCATCACGCTGCTGCGCGACACCGATGGCGATGGCGTCGCTGATCTGCGCTCGGTGCTGCTGCAGGGCTTGAGTTCGCCGTTCGGCATGGCCCTGGTCGGCGAGACGCTGTACGTCGCCAATTCCAACGCGGTGGTGAAGTTCCCTTATGCCACCGGCGATCTGCGCATCACCGCCGATGCGAAGCCGGTCGTCGAACTGCCGGCCGGCCCGATCAATCACCACTGGACAAAGAACCTCATCGCCAGCGTCGATGGCAGCAAGCTGTACGTGACGGTGGGCTCGAACAGCAACGTCGGCGAACGCGGCATGGCCGCCGAGACCGACCGCGCGGCGATCTGGGAGGTCGATCTGAGCGACGGCGGGCACCGTGTCTATGCCTCGGGCCTGCGCAACCCGAACGGCATGGCCTGGGACCTCGGCGCGGGTGGCGGCACCACCGCGCCCGTGCTGTGGACCGTGGTCAACGAGCGCGACGAGATCGGCAGTGACTTGGTGCCCGACTACCTGACCTCGGTGCGCGACGGCGCCTTCTACGGCTGGCCCTACAGCTACTACGGACAGCATGTCGACGAACGGGTGCAGCCGCCACGGCCTGATCTGGTGGCGCGTGCCGTGTCGCCGGATTACGCGCTGGGCCCGCACACCGCGTCCCTCGGCCTGGCGTCTGCCGTCGGCAGCCATTGGCCTGTGCCGTTCGTCAACGGCATGTTCATCGGCCAGCACGGCTCGTGGAACCGGAAACCGCACAGCGGCTACAAGGTCGTCTTCGTGCCGTTCGACGGCAGCAGGCCGTCGGGCGCAGCGCCGATCGACGTGCTGACCGGTTTCCTCAGCGAGAAGGGCGAGGCCTATGGCCGGCCGGTCGGCGTGGCCCTCGATAAGCCAGGCGCACTGTTGGTCGCCGATGATGTCGGCAATGCTGTTTGGCGTGTGAGTGTGAAACCATGAACAAGTACCTGTCGGCCTGCCTCGCCACCGCCGTTGTGATGATCGCGCTCGATATGCTGTGGCTGGGTGTCATCGCGAAACCGCTGTATCAGAGCGGCATCGGGCACCTGATGGCCGCGCGGCCGAACTGGATGGCCGCTGTGGCGTTCTATGGGCTGTACACGCTGGGCTTGATGCTGTTTGCGATCGTGCCGAACGCCGCCGACCCCGGCTGGCTGACGACCGCCGCAAACGCCGCGATGTTCGGCTTGGTCGCTTACGCCACCTACGACCTGAGCAACTTGGCAACGCTGAAAGACTGGCCGATCGGGCTGTCGCTGATCGACATGGCCTGGGGCGCGACGCTCAGCGCGGCGGCGGCCACCGCAGGCCGATTCGCGTGGGATCGCTTTGCCTGACAGGGGCCACCACACCCGGCATCGACCACTGTAGGACACCTACTACCGAGCGAGGTGCCTTGCGCCGGCAGGCATGGGCTTTCTGTGGGTTCACAGTGTGGACATCACATCAACGTGAACCACCAACGGAAACCCATGAACACCACATTCAGCCTCAAGACCTCGCTCGTCATCGCCGCCCTGGCCGTGATCCCTGCCGCGTACGCTGCGCCGATGAACAAGGCCGACTACAAGGCCGACAAGGTCCGCATTGAAGCGGACTACAAGACCGACAAGACCGCCTGCGGCTCGCTGGCCGGCAACGCCAACGACATCTGCGTGGAACAGGCCAAGGGCAAGGAAAAGCTGGCACTCGCGCAGCTCGAATACGCTTACACCGGCAAGGCCAAAGACCAGAACAAGATCATGAAGACGAAGGCTGAAGTCGATTACGCCGTCGCCAAGGAGAAATGCGACGACCGGGCCGGCAACGCCAAGGATGTCTGCGTCCAGGAAGCCAAGGCTGCCGAGACGAAGGCGCTGGCCGACGCGAAGCTAGACAAGAAGGTCGGTGAAGCGCAGACCGAAGCCGCGGTAGACAAGCGCGATGCCGACTACAAGGTCGCCACCGAGAAGTGCGACGCGCTGGCCGGTGATGCCAAGGCCAGCTGCGTGTCGGCCGCCAAGCTGAAATTCGGCAAGAGCTGATCGACTGCTGCCTGCGCTGCGCCGATGGCGCCGCAGTGACCCCGAGCACCCGCTGCGGCGGGTGCTCGCTTGTCAGACGTTGAACAAGAAGTTCAGCACGTCCCCGTCTTTCACCACGTACTCCTTGCCTTCGGCGCGCATCTTTCCGGCGTCTTTGGCGCCGTGCTCGCCCTTGAAGGCCACGTAGTCGTCGAAAGCGATGGTCTGTGCGCGGATGAAGCCGCGCTCGAAGTCGGTGTGGATCACGCCGGCGGCCTGCGGCGCGGTGTCGCCGATGTGGATGGTCCAGGCGCGCACTTCCTTCACACCGGCGGTGAAATAGGTCTGCAGGCCGAGCAGGCTGAACGCCGCGCGGATCAGGCGGTTCAGGCCCGGCTCGGTCTGGCCCATTTCTGACAGGAACATCAGCCGGTCTTCGTCGCTCATGTCGGCGAGCTCGGCTTCGGTCTTCGCGCAGATTGCGACCACCGGCGCCTTCTGGCTCGCGGCGTAGGCACGCAGCTTGTCGAGGTAGGGGTTGTTGTCGAAGCCGCCTTCGTCGACGTTGCCGACGAACATCGCTGGCTTCGCGGTGATCAGGCACAGCGGCTTGACCAGCACCATGTCTTCCTTGCTGAAGGCGATGCTGCGCACCGGCTTGGCTTCATTCAACGCGGCCTGGCATTTCTCGAGCACGGCGACCAGCTTCTGTGCGTCCTTGTCGCCCGAGCGCGCGACCTTGTTGTAGCGGTGCAGGCCTTTCTCCACCGTGCCCAGGTCGGCCAGGCACAGCTCGGTCTGGATCACCTCGATGTCGGAGATCGGGTCGACCTTGCCGGCCACGTGGATCACGTTGTCGTCGTCGAAGCAGCGCACCACATTGACCAGCGCGTCGGTCTCGCGGATGTGGGCCAGGAACTGGTTGCCCAGCCCTTCGCCTTTCGAAGCGCCAGCCACCAGACCCGCGATGTCGACGAACTCGACGATCGCCGGCACGATGCGCTCAGGCGTGACGATGGCGGCCAGCGCGTCCAGTCGCGGGTCGGGCAGCTCGACGATGCCGATATTGGGCTCAATGGTGCAGAACGGGTAGTTCTCGGCGGCGATGCCGGCCTTGGTGAGCGCATTGAAGAGGGTGGATTTGCCGACATTGGGCAAACCGACGATGCCGCATTTCAGGCTCATGGTGCAGGTCTCACAGGGGATGTTGCAGGCGTCGACGACGGGCTGGCGATTCTAGGAGCGTGGGCAGCAGCAGACTGCCCGGTACGGCCGCGCCGCAGCATCAGCACATTGCCCAGCACCGCCAGCAGCACACCGGCGCCGGTGATCGCATCGGGCCGGTAGCCCTCGAAGCCCATCGACACCACCAGCGCCAGCAGCGGCGTCATCACGCCGATCGCGCCGCTGGGGCCGGGGCCCAGGCGCTCCTGAAGCGTCAGGTAGCAGGCAAACGACAGCACCGAGCCGGCCAGTGCCAGGTAGATCAGCGACACCCACCACGACAGCAGCGCGGGCGGCGCGAAGCGGTGGCCCATCGCCAGCGCGATCGTGGTCGTGGTGATCGCGCCATAGCCCATGCCGAAGCCCAGCGCCGGCCAGAACGGCAGGCCGCGCGTGCGGTTGCGGCTGGCGCTCAGGCTGCCCGATGAACTCAGCAGCACTGCGCCCACGGTGAAGGCCGCGCCGACGCCGACCGAGGCCGCAGTGCCCAGCGATCCGGCCCCGTGTGCCTGCGAGGCCATGCCGGCGGCTGCCTTGCCGAACTCGGGCCAGAAGATCAGCGCCACGCCGATCAGCCCCAGCACCCCGCCACCGATGAAGCGCAGCGACACCCGCTGCCCGAACAGCGCCTGCGCGCCCAACCCTGCGATCAGCGGTGACGCCGAGTAGCCGACCGCAACCAGCCCCGACGGCAGGTGTCGTTCGGCGTGATAGACGCACACGTATGACACGCCGAACATCAGCGCGCCCTGCAGCGCCAGCACCGCATGGTCGCGTGGCGCGAAGCGCAGCGGGATGCCGCGCGCTGCGCAGACGGCCAGCACCAGCACCGACGCCAGCGCGAAGCGCAGGGCCACGCTGACCTCGGGCGTGGTGTGGCCCAGCTGGTAGGTGATCGCATGCCAGGTCGTGCCCCAGGCAAGCACGCAGACAGCGAACAGCTGCCAGGTCTTGAAGCGGCTCATGACGGGTGAACGACGAGACGCTTCAATCGAAGCGGTACGTCGCGCCGCCGACCAGGCCCGGCCGCAGCATGCAGTCGAAGCCCTCGACGATCACCGCGTTCATGCCGAAGGTCAGTGCGCCGTTCAGCCGTGCATCGGCGCGGTAGGCGGCCAGCGCGTCGCCGACCGCATGGCCGGTCTCGGCGGTGAGCGGGTCGACATCGGGGATGCCGCAGCGCGAACACGGCTTGACCAGCTTCAGCCGCACCGGGCCGTCGGGTGTGTCGAAGCGGACCTCGTCGAGGTGGTCTTCACCATGCGCGTCGAGGCCATCCAGCACCAGGTTCGGCCGGAAGCGCTGCATCGTCACCGGCGCAGTGCCGCTGGCGGCGATCCGGCGGTTCAGCTCATCGAGGCTGGCCTGCGAGGTGACCAGCAGCGGGTACTCGTCGGAGAACGCTGCTTCGGCCTCGATCTCGCCGGTCCACTGCGCGCTGGCCAAGCGTTTCTGCGCGGGATCGAAGCGCACCAGCCGCAGTGGCTGGCCCAGGAAGTCGCTGAACCACTGCGCTGCCGCATCGCCCATGTCGTAGGCCGCGACCTCGTCGTTCCACACCGCCACCCGCACCACGGCTCCGCCCTCGCCGAGCGGCACCGTCAAGGTCAGCATGCCGGGCGCGCGCAGCGCCATGTCGAGCGCTTTCAGCGCCGGCTGGATCAGCGCCATGCGTGGCAACTGGCGTTGCGTGACGAAGCGCCCCTGCGCATCGACGACCATCCAGGCGCGGTCGAATTCGAGGCCAGTCTCGATCAGCAGCGCTTCATCGGGCGTGGTGCCGCTGCAGCTCTTGATCGGGTGCACGTACAGCGCGGTGAGTCGGACCTCGACATCGAAGGCCGACGTGTCACTCACAGGCGTCACTCACTTGAACAGGCCCTTCAGCACGCCTTTCAGCGTGTCCTTGGGCGTGGTGGCCGGTGCTGATGCTGCCGGGTCGGCCGGCTTCAGGCCCAGCTTTTCCTCGAGCCGGCTGCGCACCTCGTTCTTCAGGCCCTGCGTTACCGCGCCGGCGACCACCGACGACCATTCGACCTTCCAGGCCAGCGCATCGAACGGGCCGGTCAGCCGCACCGGCACCTGCAGGCCTTTCAGCGCCGCGAGGTCGGCACCGTCCTGGCCCTTGGCGGTGCCGGTGACGGTGGCGCGCGCCACATAGTCGATGCGGCCCTGACCGATGTCGATCGTGCCGTCGCCGCCCAACCGCAGGAACGGGCTCTTCACATCCAGGTCCTTGTTGCGCGCCACGCCATCGGCGATCTGGAAGCTGGCGCTCATCTCGCTGAAGTCGGTCTTCTCGGTCTCGCTGGCCTTCTGTACTGCGTCCTGCTGCAAGCCGATCGCCGCCTTCGCCTGGCGCAGGCTCTTCGCGAGGTTGATGCCCTTGATCGCGCCGTCGCGCAGCTGCAGCGCCATCTGGCCCTGCAGCTTCGACTTCAGCGCGTTGACGCTGCGGCCGGTGGCTTCGATGTCCATCGTCACGCGGCCGGTGCCGTCCATCCAGTCTTTCGCCGCCACGTCCTTCAGCGCGCTGTTGATGTTGATGCCGTTGGCCGTGCCCTTGAAGCCGACGCGCCCGGTCGCCGCTTCTGCCAGCGCCGACGCATCCACGCTGCCGCCCCAGACCTTGCCTTGCAGCGTCGTCACGCGCAGCAAGCCGCCGTTCAGCGTGGCGTCGATGCGGGCGGCGGCGACCTTGTAGCGCTGGACGGCGAAGTTCGCGGCCTGCAGGCTGAACTGGCCGTCGAGGCTGCGCAGCGCGCTCAGGTCGACCGGGGTGTCGGCGGCCGGGGCCGCCTTTGTGGGCGCCGTCGACACACCGGCAGCGGCTTCAGCCGGCGCATCGGCGAGCAGCCGATTCAGATCCAGCGTGTCGAAGCGGGCTTTCGCATTGACCTTGGGTACGGCACCGCCGAGCAGCGCCGTGCCGTCGGTGTTGAAGGCGCCGCCGTTGATGTCGCCGGCCAGTGTCCACGCCGCGCGCTCGGCGGACGCGCTGGCGCTGCCCTTGGCGTCGATCTTCAGCGCTTGCAGCCCGGGGTTCTCGATCAGGCCTTGCAAAGTCAACGCATCGAGCGCAACCATGGCGGGCGTGGCCGCGCCGTTCTTGCCGCTGGTGGCGGCCTGGCCCTGCTTCAGCAGCAGGTTGGCCTTGATCGTCGCGCCCAGCTTGCGCTGCGCACCGGTGCTCGTCACCTTCGCTTCGAAGCCGGGCAAACGCAACGCGTCGAAGGTGCCAGCGGGCGCCGCGCTCTTGAAGGCCACGTCCAACGGTGCCGCGCCGCCGCGTTGCAGGCGGCCGCTGAACGCGCTGCCCTTGATCTGATCGCCAGTGGCGGCGAGTTCAGGCCAGTCGAGCGTGAGATTCAGCGGCTGCGCATCCTGTGTGCCTTTCAATTGGACGCTCAACTTCGCGAGCGCGATGTCCTTGGCCGCAGGGTTGAAGGCGAAGCGCTCGATGGCGAGCGTGCTGTTGTCGATCTTGAGGCTGCCGGCGGTTGCGGCCACGCTCAATTGCAGCGACTGGGCATCGATCGCCGATGCGGCGCCATCCCAGCCGACGTTGCCCTTCAGGCTCAGGCGGATCGCCTTGATGCCCGCCGCGCCGCCGTTGAACGTGAGGCTGGTGTCGCGCAGCGTGACCGAGCCGGTGGCCAGATCCAGTTTCAGCTGGGTGTCGCCATTGAGCTCGCCCTTGACGGCGGGCAATGACAGGTCGAGCTGCAGGTCGAAAGCGACGGGCGACTCGGTCTGGTCCTGCAGGCGGCCGGTGGTCAGCGACTTCAAGGACAGCACGCCGGCCAGGTGCGCCAGGTCGTCCTTCACGCGCAGGCTGACGTTCTCCAGCGCGACGCGGTTCACGTCGAGCCGTGGCGGCTTCTTGCTGCCGTTGCCGGCGTCCGAGGGCGTCTTGGCGTTGAGCAGGTCGTCGATGTTGCGCACACCCTCGGCGTTGCGCAGATAGACTGCGCGCACGCCACGGGCGGCCACCCGGCTGATCACCAGCTCGCGGTTGAACAGCGGCAGCACGTCAACTGCCAGCTCGGCGTGTTCGATCGCGGCGAATTCGTCCGGCTGGTTGGCTTCGCTCAGGCCGACGTCGGCCAGCGTGACTTCCAGCCGCGGAAACAGCGACAGCCCGATCGACCCGTTGATCGCCAGCGTGCGGTGGTGGTGCGTCTGCATCCAGTCGATGGCGACGCCCTTGTAGCGGTTGGCATCGAAGCCCATCACCAGCCAGGTGACCGCTGCCGCCAGCACCAGCAGCAGGCCCAACACCCCGAGGGCGACACGGCGAATCCAGATCGACATGGCTAGGGCCTGTTAACGCTATGGGAGGGCTCGCGCCGGGTGGCCACAGGCCGCAGGGCTAGGCGCGAGCGAGGCCGCGTGCCCTGGGCACGCAACGAGTGAGCAACGAAGCCCCGCGGCCTGTGGCCACCCGGCCCGAAGGGTGATCTCAGCAAATGGCCGCCAGCCGCGTTGCAAACCCTTGCTATAGCAGCGGCTATGGCTGCGGTTTGCGCCTTGCTGGCGGCCATTTGTTGAGTCACGCGAACCCTCTCACAGCGTTAGCAGGCCCTGGGCCCTATGCCCCCTGAGAAGCGCGGATTGTGCCTGTGCCCTCGCGCTGTAGACCCACCGGCTACCTACAATCCGCCCGGATGAAACCCTATGACGTGCAGGTGCGCGGTGCCGGTTTGGTCGGCCCCGCGCTCGCCTTGTCGCTGGCGCGGATCGGCCTGCGCGTCGCGCTGGTGGCCGAGGCCGCAGCGCCTGCACGCGGTCCGGACGTGCGCGCGTTTGCGCTGAACGCCGCATCGGTTGCGCTGCTGCGCGGGCTGAAGGTCTGGGACGCGCTGCCAGCCAACGCGGCGACTGCGGTGCACGAGATGCGCGTCGAGGGCGATGCCCCAGGCGCAGCGCTTGAATTCTCGTCGTGGGAACAGCGGGTCGGTGAACTGGCCTGGATCGTCGACGCGGCGGTGCTCGAGCGTGAACTGGCCGCGGCAGTGCGCTTCTCGCCGCATGTGACGGTGATCGCCAGCGCACAGGCCGATGCAGCCTGCGCGCCGCTGACTGCGATCTGCGAAGGCAAGGCGTCGGCCACACGCGACGCGCACCGCGTGCCACTCGATCGCCGCCCTTACGGCCATCGCGCGATCGCGGCGCGGCTCATCAGCTCAAAGCCCCACGGCGGCACCGCGCGCCAATGGTTCGGCGCGCCCGATGTGCTGGCGCTGCTGCCCTTGGATGCGCCGCAGCCGCACTCCTCGTATGCGCTGGTGTGGTCGGTGCCTGATGCGCGTGCCGACGAGCTGTTGGCGATGGACACCGCTGCGTTCAATGCGGCGCTGATGCAGGCCACGGGCGGCGCCGCAGGCGCGTTGCAACAGACCGGTGAGCGCGTCGCCTGGCCGCTGACCCGCGCGCAGGCCGCCACCTGGTGCGGCCCGGGCTGGGTGCTGTTGGGCGACGCCGCGCATGTGGTGCACCCGCTGGCCGGCCAGGGGCTGAACCTGGGGCTGGCCGACGTGGCGGCCTTGACGGCGGTGCTGTCGGAGCGTGAGCCGTGGCGCGAACTCGGCGACGAGAAGCTGCTGCGTCGCTATGCCCGCGATCGGCTGTTGCCCACACGCGCGATGCTTGAAATCACCGACGGCCTGATGCAGCTTTTCGCACACCCCGCGCCGCTGGTGCGGGAACTCCGCAACCGCGGCCTGACTCTGGTCAATCGGTTGACGCCGATCAAGCGTTGGCTGACCGCGCAGGCGCTGGATTCTTGAACCTGCACCCAGACGCAACCGCGGCCCCCGTTGCCCATTTGAAAGCATCCCCCATGGCTTTGCCCTTCGTTCGAAAGATCCCGCGTGCTGCTTGCACCCTGCTCAGCACAGGCGCTGCAGCACTGCTGATGGCGATCTTTGCCACCACGCCGGCCCATGCCGGTGAGACCGAGATCCGCAAGGCGCTCGGCGAGCGCTTGGCCGATCTGGGCAAGGTCGACGAAGTCACGAAGTCGCCGATACCGGGCCTGTACGAAGTGCGCGTGGGCGTCGAGATCTACTACACCGACGAGAACGGCAACTACCTGATCGAAGGCCAGCTGCTGGAAACCAAGACGCGCACCAACCTGACCGAAGCGCGCGTCGCGAAGCTGACCGCGATCGATTTCGCCAGCCTGCCGCTGAAGGATGCGATCGTCTGGAAGCAGGGCGATGGCAGCCGCAAACTGGTGGTGTTCGCCGACCCGAACTGCGGCTACTGCAAGCGCTTTGAACGTGAAGTCCGGGCCGCCAAGGACATCACGATCTACACCTTCCTGTACCCGATCCTCGGTGGCGACTCTCCAGACAAGTCGCGCAACATCTGGTGCGCGAAGGACCGTGGCAAGACCTGGGTCGACTGGATGGTGGAGGGCGCCGTCCCGCCGAAGGTCATCGGCGACTGCGACAGCTCGGCGCTGCAGCGCAACGCGGCGCTCGGGCGCAAGCACAAGGTCAACGGCACGCCAGCGCTGGTGTTCAAAGACGGCAAGCGCGTGCCAGGCGCGATGAAGCTCGACGACCTTGAGAAGCAGCTGCTGGTCTCGGCGAAGAAGCCCGGTTGATTCCGCTGCTGCAAGACTTCTTCGATTTCGAGCCCACGCACGCCGAAGCGCTGCGCCGGCTTGATGCGGTGCATCCGGGCGAATACGCCCGCACCCGCAATGCACTCGATGGCGCGGTCACCGGGCTGTCGCCTTACTTCACCCATGGCGTGATCGGTATGCGCAGCGCGGTGGCCCGCGTGATGCAGAAGCACCGGCTGGGCTATGACGACAAGCTGATGTTCGAATTCGCCTGGCGCGAGTTCTTCCACCATGTGTGGAGCCGCTGCGGCGAGCAGGTGCTGGCCGACATGCGGCCCGGCGCGGTGTGGGCCGGTGCTTACGCGTCCGAGGTGCCGGCCGATCTGCGCGAAGGCCGCACCGGCGTACCGGTGATCGACACCGCGGTGCGCCAGCTCTATGCCACAGGCTACCTGCACAACCATGCCCGCATGTGGTTGGCCAGCTATGCGGTGCACCTGCGCAAGGTGCACTGGCGTGCCGGCGCCGACTGGATGTTCGGCCACCTGCTCGACGGCGACGTGCCGAGCAACCACCTGAGCTGGCAATGGGTGGCCGGCACCTTCTCCAGCAAGCCCTATCTGTTCAACGCCGACAACGTCGCGAAATACGCCCCGCGCGCGAACTTCAAGGCCTGGCTGGGCAAAGGCACGGTGATCGATCAGGACTATGAGGCGCTGGACCGCATCGCGCGGCATGACGGTGATGTCGGCCCCGAACCGGGTGTGCATGAAGGCGTGATCGAGCCTCCGCTGTGGATGGCCCCTCATGCCGAGTGGGTGGCCGCAGTGACACGGCCGCTGGCCGCTGCAAGCGTGCCCCGGCGGCGCGAGATCGAGCTGATCACGCCCTGGTCCATGGCTGAGCGCGAGGCAGGGGCAGGCGCCGGTGCTGGCGGTCCGTGGCGGCTGGGCGTGATCCACCTGCCGTCGCACGCGCTGCTGCCGTGGAGCGAGGCGCGCTGGCGCTGGGTGCTGCGGCGCCTGGGGCAGGTCACCGATGCGGTGTTCGTCGGCGACCTGAACTCGTCCGTGCCGTGGAAGGCGGGGGCGCCGACCTGGCCTGGGCCTGGCATGGTCACGGCCGTGCGGGCGCCGATGCCCGGCTACGACGCCGCGATGGGCACACTCGCCACGCTTCAGACCGCACCGCGGCTGCTGCCGAACCCCGAGGCGCTGTGCCGCTCGTTCAGCGTGTTCTACGAGGCGGTCAAGCGACAATCCCGCTCGCTGCAAACGCAGTTGAACGGAGAGCTGTTTTGAGCGGTCTCGCCCAGGCCATGCCGACGTCGACGAACCAGCCGGATCCCGCCACGCTGCGCCTGGCCTATGCGGGCCTGCTGCCTTTCGTGATCGGGGCACTGCTGCTGTGGATCGTGCGGCCCGATGCGCACC
>JANXTP010000390.1 GCA_025352345.1 Burkholderiales bacterium
CACGAAGCTGCAGGCTTGATGCAGAACACGGGCCAGTAAGCGACTCGGGCGACATCAAAAAAGGGCACCGCGCGGTGCCCTTTTTCTTTGGGTAACAGCCGGTTCAGCGCACCACTGCAATCTGCTCCCGCACACCGCCCTTGAAGGTGTACAGCGTCAGCGCGCCGTTCTTGATGTCGCCTTTGGCATCAAACGAGATCGTGCCGGTCACGCCCTTGTAGTCGTCGGTCTTGGCCAGTGTCGCCAGGTACTTGGCGGGGTCGGCCGAGCCGGCCTTGACCATCGCGGCGACCATCACGTTGACCGAGTCATAGACGTAGGGCGCATACAGCTGCACCTCGACGTTGAACTTCTTCTTGAAGGCGGCGCGAAAGTCGGCCATCGCCTTCTTCTGCTCGCCAACGACGCCACCGGCCTCGGCGCACACCACCTGGCCATCGGCCATCGCACCGGCCGACAGGCTGGGCAAGGCGGCGGTGCACAGGCCGTCGCCACCCATGAAGGTGGCGGCAATGCCCAGCTGCTTCATCTGGCGCAGCATCGGCCCGGCCACCGAGTCCATGCCGCCGTAGAACACCACATCGGGCTTGCCGCCCTTGATGGAGGTCAGGATCGACGTGAAGTCGGTGGCCTTGCTGGTGGTGAACTGGCGGCCGATGATCTTGCCGCCGCTGGCGGCCACACCCTTCTCGAACTCTTCGGCGACGCCCTGGCCGTAGGCGGTGCGGTCATCAATGACGGCGATGGATTTGCCCTTCAGCGTCTGCGACGCATAGCGGCCCAGCGTACCGCCCAGGTGCACGTCGTCGGCGACAACCCGGAAGGTGGTCTTGTAGCCCTGGCGGGTGAATTTCGGGTTGGTCGACGATGGCGAGATCTGCGGGATGCCGGCATCGCTGTAGATCTTCGACGCCGGGATCGAGGTGCCTGAATTCAAATGGCCGATGACGCCGTTGACGTTGGAGTCAACCAGCTTCTGCGCCACCGCCGTGCCCTGCTTCGGGTCGGACGCGTCGTCTTCGGCCAGCAGCTGGAACTTCGCCTTCTTGCCGCCGATCAGCACGCCCTTGGCGTTCAGCTCGTCGATGGCCATGCGGGCACCGAGTTCGTTGTCCCGACCCAGGTGCGCATCGGGGCCGCTGGTCGGCCCGACGTGGCCGATCTTGACGACCAGCTCCTGCGCGCTGGCCGAGCCGGCGAACGCTGCCGTCAAGGCCACCAGGATCGCGAGCATTCGCGTGTTCAGTTGGGTTCGCATGTCATCCATCCCTGGAAAAAAGTGAAGGCTCAGTGCTGTCGGTTCGGCATCAGCTCGGCTCGCCGCGCGGCGCGTCGGCCCGCAGCCGGATCATTTCCCGCGACACCGCGAGTGCCACCAGGTCACGCAAGGCCGATGCCAATTCATCGCGGGCTTGCAGTGCCAATGTGTCGGCCAGGCGGTTCAGCAGCGGCTGCATTGCCACACGCAGTTGCTGGTCAAGCATCGCATCGACCTGCTGCTGCAGGTCGGCGAGGATGCGCTGGGTCAGCGCCGCTTCGTCGATCTGTGGTGCAGGCGGCGGTTCGTGCACAGACGCATCGTTGGTTAATGCCTCGTACGCTGGGGCCTCATTTGTCGGCACCTCCGCCGGCTGGGGCGTCGGCGCTTCCGCCGCGACCAGCGGCACCAGCGGCCAGTCGACCACCTCGGTCAGCGTGGGCACCCGCATCGGCGGCAGCGTAGGCAGGCTCAAGCGGCCACCTCGTGCTTGACCGGCACGCAGCCGAGGGTCAGGTAGTCGCGCCAGCGCTGGCGGCCGGCGACGCGGTCCTCGTCGTCAGCAGAGACGATTTCGATCACGCGCGGGTAAGCCTCGAAGCCCGCCATCACCGGCGCGCCGAGGTTCACCAGTACCGGCATCGCGGTGCCATGGCGGAAGTCCTCGACCAGCCACACCGGCGCGCGCTGCTGCGCTGCCGTGAGGGTGGCGTCGCGCACGCTCACATGCGGCAGGAATTCATCGGCCTCGAACACCCACAGCGCCCGGTCCAGTTCGGCCAGCGTCGCGGCCGGTCCGGTCACCGCCAGCCTCACGCCCTTGCGCAGGGCCTTGCGCAGCAGCCGACACGCGTAGTGCACGCTGTCGGGCACGTTGACGTGGAACTGCACTTCGGTCATCGGATCGGGTGCAGCCGGCGGGCAATCACTTGATCTGCGCCAGCACGAAGTGGGTCAGCAGGCCCACCGGACGCCCAGTGCTGCCTTTGGCCGCACCGGACTTCCAGGCGGTGCCCGCAATGTCGAGGTGCGCCCAGCGGAATTTGGCGGTGTATCGCTTGAGGAACATCGCGGCGGTGATCGCGCCACCAGCTCGCCCGCCCACGTTGCCCATGTCGGCGAAGTTGCTCTTCAGGCCCTCGTCGTACTCGTCGTCGAGCGGCATGCGCCAGCAGGGGTCGAGCGCCGCATCGCCCGCGTTCAGCAGTTCGGTGGCCAGTGCGTCATCGGCGGTGAACAGGCCCGAGCGGTGGTGGCCCAGCGCGATCACACAGGCGCCAGTCAAGGTGGCGATGTCGACCACCACCGCCGGCTTGAAGCGTTCGGCGTAGGTCAGCGCGTCGCACAGGATCAGCCGGCCTTCGGCGTCGGTGTTCAGGATCTCGATGGTCTGGCCCGACAGGCTGGTCACCACATCGCCGGGCTTGACCGCTTTGCCGCTGGGCATGTTGTCGCAGCTCGGGATGATGCCGATCACGTTGAGCTTGGGCTTGATCTCGGCGATCGTGCGCAGCGTGCCGAGCACGCTGGCAGCGCCACCCATGTCGTACTTCATCTCGTCCATCTCGGCCGAGGGTTTGATCGAGATGCCTCCGGTGTCGAAAGTGATGCCCTTGCCCACCAGCACCACCGGCGCCTGCGATTTAGCAGCCCCTTCGTAGCGCGCGACGATGAAGCGCAGCGGCTCGGCCGAGCCCTGAGCCACTGCCAGGAACGCACCCATGCCGAGCTTCTCGACGGCCTTTCGATCAAGCACTTCGACCTTCAAGCCGTGTTCTTTGCCGAGCCGTTTGGCCTGCTCGCCCAGATACGTCGGCGTGCAGTAGTTGCCCGGGCGGTTCGCGCATTCGCGCGCCAGCGTGACGCCGGCAGCAATGGCCGCGCCGCGTTGCAGACCGGCGGCGACATCAGTGGCCTGCGCCTTGCCGCACACCAGCGTGAAGCGTGACATCGCCGGCGCCTTGGCCGCACTGGGCTTGCTGTGGCGGTACAGGTAAGTCGCATCGCCCGCCGCGGTGGCGAGCGCCTCACCGTGCAGAGCCGTCAGCGGATTCGCATCGGCCACGGCCACCGCGATGTGCTTCGCGCCACTGCCCTTCAACTGGCTCAGGCCTGCCGACACGGCGGCCTTGAACGACTTCACGCTCGCAGCCGCTGCACCGACCACCAGCAGCCGCGGCGCTTTCACGCCCGCGGGCCGGTGCAGGTACAGGCTGCGACCGGCTTTCAACTGCAGGTCACCGGCCTCGACGGCCTCGCCGATCAGCGCCGAGATCGCAGGCGCCAGGGCGGCATCAAGAACGCTGCCATGAACGACGATCAGCAGCGCATCGGCGCTGATTTCGGACAAGGACGCGAGGGTCGCAACGAGGTGTCTGAAGTCCATAATGCGTGCTGATCAATTGGGCTGACGATGTTATTCGATTCGACCTTGCGTCGTGACTTGGCGCGCACCTTTGGCGCCACGGTGGTCGTCATTCTGACCATCGTGCTGACGATGATGCTGATCCGCACCCTGGGCATGGCCGCCGGCGGCAAAGCGGCGCCGCAGGACGTGGTGCTGCTGCTCGGCTACACCGCACTGGCGCACCTGCCGACCATGCTCGCCTTGTCGTTGTTCGTTGCCATCATGGGCACACTCGGGCGGATGTACCGCGACAGCGAGATGGCGATCTGGTTTGCCAGCGGCGTGAGCCTGTCGCGCTTCATCCGACCGGTGCTGCGGACCACCTGGCCGGTGCTGCTGGTGGTGACGATCCTGTCGCTGCTGGTGTGGCCCTGGGTCAACGAACGCTCCGCCGAACTGAAGGACCAGTTCGAGCGGCGCTCCAACCTGTCGCGGGTCACGCCAGGCCAGTTCGAGGCATCTGCCGATGGCAACCGGGTGTTTTTCGTCGAGCGCAATTCGCCAGACGGCACCGACGGGCGCAATGTGTTCATCTACGGCCGCTGGAAGGACAGCGAATCCGTCACCACCTCGCGCACCGGCCGCGTCGAGGTCGAAGACCAGAACCGCTACCTGCGCCTGGGCGACGGTCAGCGCAACGAGGTCAACCGCAAGTCCACCGAAAAGACGCTGTCGCGATTCGATCGCTACGACGTGATCGTCGGCGACCGGCTCGCCTCACCCACCGATGACCTGCCGCCGAAGGCGCGTTCCACGATGGCGCTGCTGAGCAAACCGTCGCCGGGATACCTGGGCGAACTCACCTGGCGTGTGGGCCTGATACTGGCTGCGGCCAACATGGTGCTGCTGGCGATCGGGCTCGCGGCGATCAATCCGCGGCGGGCCAGCAATTGGAACCTGATCTTTGCGTTGCTGACCTTCATCGTCTACTACAACCTGATCAGCCTGTCGCGGGCCTGGGTGTCCAGCGGCAAGATGGGGATGGGTTCCGCCTTGATGCTGACGCACGGCACCGCGCTGTTGCTCGCGGCGTACCTGATGTGGCGGCAGGACGCGACGAAGCGCCGGCCGCGCCGCATCTCCGCTGCGGCCGCCACCGCCACCACCTGATGCGCCTGGCTCCAATGAAGACAGTACGCCGCCTGTTCTATGTCGACATCGCGGTGTCGGTGACGTTCGTGTCGCTGGCCTTCCTGTCCTTGTTCCTGTTCATCGATCTGGTCGATGCGCTGTCGGACATCGCCAAGGGCGGCGGCTCGATCGGCCTCGCCGCGCTGGCCAGCCTGCTGGACGTGCCCGGTCACTTCTATGAGCTGGCGCCGATCATGGTGCTGATCGGCACCGTCTACACGCTGTCGAGGTTGGCGCAATCGTCGGAGTTCACCATCCTGCGCACCAGCGGCCTCGGCCCCTGGCGCGCCTTGCGCCTGCTGGCCAGCCTGGGCCTGGCGTTCGCGGCCCTGACCTTCTTCGTCGGCGACTACCTGGCGCCGTATTCTGAGAACAAGGGCGTCGACCTGCGTGCCTTGATGCGCGGCAGCCTGAGCCACGGGCGCGCGGGCGTCTGGATCAAGGACCGGCAGAGCACGCGCGACGGGGATCGCTCGTACTCGATCAACATCGGACGCACCGGTTCGCAGGGCGAGATGCTGGCCGTGAACATCTTCGAATTCGACGACGACGGCAAGCTGGCACGGCAGATCACCGCCGCCTCAGGGCGCATCGATGACCAGGGCCACTGGGCCTTGTCGAACGTGCACATCACGCGATGGCTGACCAGCGATGCAGGCCAAGCACCGCACGTGGCCACCGAGGCGCTCGACGCCTGGCAATGGACCACCGGGCCGTCGGCCGATGTGGTCGCCTCGGCATTGCTGCCGGTCTCCACGATGTCGACGGTGGAACTGTGGCGCTACATCGGGCACCTCGACGTCAACGAGCAGGCGATACAGGCCTATGAAATCCAGTTCTGGAAGCGCGCGCTGTACCCGTTCGCTTGCCTGGTGATGGTGTGCCTGGCGCTGCCGTTTGCCTACCTGCATGCGCGCGCTGGCGGCATCAGCCTGAAGGTCTTCGGCGGCATCATGCTGGGCATCACTTTCATCCTGCTCAACAGCCTCGCCAGCCACCTGGGGCTGCTGCGCAACTGGACGCCCTGGGTCGCTGCCGCCGCACCGAGTGTGCTGTTCCTGCTGATGTCGATGGCTGCGTTCGCCTGGTTGGTGCGTTATCGATGAGCGCTGAGAACACCGGCCTGCTGCTGTTCGCCCACGGCGCACGCGATCCGAATTGGGCCCTGCCCTTCGAGGCGGTGCTGCGCCGCGTGCGCGAACAGGCGCCCGGCATCACGGTGGCTTTGAGTTTTCTCGAATTCATGGCGCCGACGCTGATCGATGCCGGCGATGCGCTGGCAGCGGCTGGCTGCACCCACGTGGCCATCGTGCCGCTGTTCCTCGGCACTGGCGGCCATGTGCGCAAGGACCTGCCACTGTTGATCGACGCGCTGCGCAGCACCCATCCCCATGTGACCTGGACGCTTCAAACGTCGATCGGCGAGGCGCCCGGCGTGATCGAGGCGATGGCTGCCGCCGCCCTGCGGGCCACTGCCTCTGCACACACGCCATGAACCTGCATCAATTCCGATTCGTCCAGGAAGCGGTCCGCCAGAACCTGAATCTGACGGAAACCGCCAAGGCCTTGTTCACCTCGCAGCCGGGGGTGTCGAAGGCGATCCTCGAACTCGAAGGCGAACTCGGTGTCGACATCTTCGCCCGCCACGGCAAGCGGCTGCGCCGCGTCACCGAGCCGGGCGCAGAGGTGCTCAAGGCGATCGAGATCATCATGCGCGAAGTCAACAACCTGAAGCGCATCGGCGACGAGTTCTCCAACCAGGACGCCGGCACGCTGTCGATCGCGACCACCCACACGCAGGCCCGCTATGTGCTGCCCGAGCCGGTGGCGCGGCTGCGCAAGCGTTTTCCGAAAGTCAACGTCAGCCTGCACCAGGGCAACCCGCAGCAGGTCGCGCGGATGGTCATCGAGGAAGTGGCCGAGGTCGGGCTTGCCACCGAATCGCTGGACCGTTACGACGAGCTGGTCACCCTGCCCTGCTACGAATGGCAGCATGTGATCGTGATGCCGGCGGGCCACCCGCTGGCGCAGGTCGAGCGGCTGACGATCGAGCAGCTCGCGGTCGAGCCGCTGATTTCCTACCACCCCACCTTCACCGGCCGCACCCGCATCGACCAGGCCTTCGAGGCGCGGCGCCTGAAACCCAACGTGGTACTCGAAGCGATCGACTCTGACGTGATCAAGACCTATGTGCGACTGGGCCTCGGCATCGGCATCGTGGCCGAGATGGCGGTGCGCGACGATCCGCCGGGCGGCGACCTGGTGTGGCGCCCGGCCGGCCAGCTGTTCGGCCAGAACGTTGCGCGCATCGCCTTCAAGCGCGGCGCTTACCTGCGCAATTTCGTCTATGTGTTCGCCGAGATGATTTCCGAACGGCTGAGCCGGGCGCTGATCACCCGCAGTCTCGGCGGATCGGCGGCGTCTGGCGAATGAGCCCGGCGGGCCGCACCCCGGCGCTGAGCAGCCGCCTGCCGCAGGTCGGCCTGACGATCTTCAGCGTGATGTCGGCGTTGGCGCAGCAGCATGGCGCGGTGAACCTCGGGCAGGGCTTTCCGGATTTCGGCTGCGATGCGCGGCTGCTGGATGCGGTGAACCAAGCCATGCGCAGCGGCCACAACCAGTACGCGCCGATGGCTGGCGTGATGGCCTTGCGCGAAGGCATCGCCGAGAAGATCGCGACGCTGTACGGCCGCCACTACGACCCGGAACGAGAGATCACCATCACCGCCGGCGCCACGCAGGCCATCCTGACGGCAGTGATGGCCGTGGTGCAGCCGGGCGACGAGGTGATCCTGCTCGACCCCTGCTTCGACAGCTATGCCCCCAACGTTGCACTGGCTGGCGGCATCGCGGTGCATGTGCCGTTGACCCCAGGCAGCTTCGCGCCCGACTTCGATCGCATTGCGCAGGCACTGTCACCGCGCACGCGTCTGATCATCGTCAACACGCCGCACAACCCGAGCGGCACCGTGTGGAGCGCGGCCGACATGCAGCGCCTGACCGAGCTGCTGCGACCCACCGAGGTGCTGGTGATCGGCGACGAGGTCTACGAGCACATGGTCTACGACGGCGTACCGCACCAGAGCATCGCGCGCTGGCCGGAACTGGCCGCGCGCAGCTTCGTCGGGTCGAGCTTCGGCAAGACCTACCACGTGACCGGCTGGAAGGTCGGCTACGTGGCGGCGCCGGCGGCGTTGACGGCCGAATTCCGCAAGGTGCACCAGTTCAATGTGTTCGCGGTCAACACGCCGGTGCAGCACGGCTTGGCCGCCTACTTGCGCGACCCGCAGCCGCACCTCCGACTGGCCGCCTTCTACCAGCGCAAGCGCGACCTGTTCGCCGAGGGTTTGCGTAGCACGCGGCTGCTACTGCTGCCGAGCGTCGGCACCTACTTTCAGTGCGCCGATTACTCAGGCCTCACTGACGAAGACGACACCGCGTTTTGCGAGCGCCTGACGCGTGAGATCGGCGTCGCCGCGATCCCGATGTCGGCGTTCTACGCGACGCCGGTCCAGCAGGGGCTGATACGTTTCTGCTTCGCGAAGGAAGAGGCGACGTTGAATCTTGCGTTGGAGCGGCTGCGCCTACTTTGAATTTGCCGGGGGCTCGGGGGCCAGGAAATCCAGTTCCAGATCGACCGCGGTACCGACCGGCCTCGCGGTCGCCGCTGGCGACAGCGGCAGCAGCAGATCAACCGGTTCGGCAGGCGGCGCGTCGATCTCGCTGTGATCGCGGGCCAGCAGGTACAGGAACTGCAGCTCTCCGAGACAGTGCAGATCGAACGCCTCCGCCGGCGTACCGCCGTGGACCAGCAAGGACTCGACCAATCGCATAGCGGCCGCAGGATCGCTCCACACCGACTCGATGCGGCGCATTTCTTCAGCGTGGTCGGCAATCGACGTGGCCACGACCGGCTGACCGTCCCACGCGGGAGATGACCGGTTGAAGCGTTTCTCGTAGCGATCGCGCACCGCCGCGTGGGCGGCCCGATCGCCGCGACGGCGATGGATCGCCAGCAACATCAGGTACGGCAGCGGACAGGCGCCGCCCGCGCCGCGCGAGAAGCCGTCGAGCAGGTCGACCGCGGTGTCTTCCTGCCCCAGTGCGACGAAGAATTCGGCTTGCTGCTCGAGGTCGATCAACGCATCGGCGGTGACGGGCAAGGCCGACCTCACCGGCTCGGCCCGCGTGCGGGTGCCGGACTGGACCGCGGTTTCGGTGAACGAGGATTCGGCGACCGACGACAGTGACGGCAGGGTGGCAGGCGCGGCCATCGGCGGCGTCACGGCACGGCTGAACGGCAGCGGGCCGGTGCTCGTCAATGCATCACGCGGATCGTCATCTGCCCACTGCGCTGTGGCGCGGGCCGGCGGCATCTGCGAGGAAGGTGCGTCGTTCAGGCGGCTCGGAGCGGGTCGTGTCTGCGCACGCTCGCCGGCCCAGGTCGGCCTTTGTGGCCGACGCGCCAGGTGGCGCCGGTCCAGCAGCACACCGATGCCGAACAACAGCACCGCCACCGACACGGTCAGCGCCACCAGCCACGGCAACGAATACCGCGTGGCCTCCGCCGCCTGCAAGCGGGCTTGCAACTTTGCCGCCGCTGCGTTCGACACCTCGGTGTCCAGCTTGGACTGCTCAAGCCGGCGCTGCAGTTCGGCAATCTGCTCGCGCTGCACCTCGCTGGCGCGCTCGGCTTCGGATGCCGCAGACGCAGCGGCAGCGGCCATCGCCACGGCAGACGCCGCCACATCAGCGGCCGCTGGCGCCGGCGCGACCGCAGCCATCGCCGGGGCGGTGATCTGGGGGGTGGCCCGCTCAAGCTGCAGCCGTGAGGCCGACGAGCGCACGCGCGGCGTCGCCGATGCGACCTGCCGAGATTTGCGTGTCTGCGCGCGTGCGACCTGGGCCTTGGTCGCGGTGCGACCCATGGCAGACGTGCGCGCCTGGCGGCGCTGCGCAAGCGATGTCGCAGGTCGAGGCGCTGCTGATGCGTCGGCTCGGGCCGACGCATCGCTGCCGGAGGCTGCAGCCGAGATGGCGGTGCCGGCGGTGCCGCCTTTCAGCGCTGCTGCAGAGGCGGCCGTACCGGCGGGCTCAACGGCCGTGGGCACGCTGGTTTCGTAGGCCGACAGCGGTGGATCGACGAACACCACGAACTGGCGGCTGACGCGCGAGGCACATCCGGCAGACACCGTGACGTTGACCACCGGTTCGACGATGCGCACGCTGCTGTGGATGCGCAGCCACTGCACACCGCTGTCCGGGGACGGGTCGAGCCGCAGTTGCAATGCCGATGACTGCAACGTGCTGTCGCCCACCATCACCACGGCCGCGACGCAGGCGGCAGTGATCTGCTCGGTCGGATCAGCACTGACCGGCACCGTGATGTCCAGCGGCTGACCCAGCGTGGTGGCATTGACCACCCGTCCGAACCCGACGGCCATCGACGGCTGCGTTGCCAAGGCAAGCAGTGCACTGGCGGCGAGCGCCGAGTAGGTGATGCGCATGCTGAGGGACTCAGGTCCAAAAACGTAACAAAAAGTCACTCTAGCATGCGGCCTCGAGCCGGATCGCCTGATCAAGGGCCGGAAAGGCATCGGTCTAGGGCGGACCGCGGGTCGGGTCATCCAGTGCACTGGGTGCGAACCAGGAACTGCTCGCCGTGGGCGCCCAGTCGCCGCCACCGGGTGGCATCTGTCCGGTCAGTTGCAAGGCAGACTGCACTGCAGCGTCAAACACCTCGAGACATTGCGACAGGGACTGCGGCTGCGGCTGGGCAAGCTGCATCCGCAGGTACACCTTGCCGCGCATCGCCATCAACACGAAGGGATCGTCGCCGGCCAACAGGGTCTGGGCGGACTGTTGGAGTTGCTCACCCAGCGGTCCATTGATCCAGGCCATCCCCAGCACGGTGTTGACACCGAGCACGCCGTAACGCGCCTGCAGCACCTTATCGAACGACAAATCGATCTTCGGAAACATCGCCAGCCAGCGCATCTCCTCCGGGTGCGACATGTCGATGATGGTCTGCGCCTCCTGCGTGTAGCGCTCGAAAGTTTCCTGTTCCAGCCGTTCCATCAACGGACGCGTCATCGCCATCAATTGCAAGGCGCCGGGCAGGTTCAGATCGAGGCAAATGCGCAGCTCGTCGCCGGCGATGTAGCTGCGTTGCGACGGTCCCCATTCCATGCGCAGCGTCTGCCCCGCGGACGGCGCTTCGATGACGAACCGCTGCCCATCCTCGTCGCGGCGATAGCGCAGACCCGACTGCGCGGCCCAGGCCTCGATCGCATCAAGACCGGCACTGCCATGGCCGCTGCTGCGCGCCCACCAACGCTTCAAGGACGACAGCACGCCAGCACGGCCCGCGTGCAGAGGATGAAGGAAATCAACACGGGTGCGACGAACATGGCCCGATCAGTGTATTCGCGGGGCGCGGCGGACAGGAATCGAACCTGTAACCCCCAGCTTAGAAGGCTGGTGCTCTATCCGGTTGAGCTACCGCCACCGTTGACCGTGACCGCCGCATCGAATCCGTTGGAGCCGATTCGCCGAGGCGGGAATGCGTCACCAGAGAGGGCTCAGTGCGGGGCACTGAGCATGGGAAATTGGTCGGGGCGGTGGGATTCGAACTCACGACCACCTGGTCCCAAACCAGGTGCGCTACCAGGCTGCGCTACGCCCCGAGCCTCCCATTGTATGTCGAACACGAGCCCCTGAGTAGATCGGTCATTGCGTGATCTGCGTCCACGCCTTTTCCAGCCGCTTGACGCTGACCGGCTGCGGCGTGCGCAGCTCCTGTGCAAAGAGGCTGATGCGCAGTTCTTCGAGCAGCCAGCGGAACTCCACCAGCCGCGCATCGCGCACCCCCTTGCGCTCGGCCACGGCACGCAGGTAGCGCTGCTCGATCGGCCGCAGCTCCGCCAGCCGCGCGGCGTCGCGCGCCGGATCGGCCCGCCACTTTTCGAGCCGCATCACGACACCTTTGAGGTAGCGCGGCAGGTAGGCCAGTTGCGTCCACGGCGTGGTGTGCAAAAAGCGCTTGGGCACCAGCCGAGCCAACTGCGCCTCGATGTCGTCCGACACTTCCTTCGGAGACCGCGAGTCCTTCAGCTTGCGCACCGCTGCGGCGTGATCGACCAGCACCGCATGCGCTGCGCGCGCGATCTCGTTGGCGATCAGCGTCAGGCGCCCTCGCCCCTCGTCGATGCGGCGCCGGAACGCGGCCGCATCGGTGGGCAGTGGGTCGACCAGAAACGCGCGATCGATGGCCAGACCGATCACCTGCTCACGCAACTCGTCGGCCGAGCCGAGCACCAGGTACAGCACCGACATCTTCTGCAGGTCGGGGATGTTCTTTTCGAGGTACTTCAACGCCTCGCGGATCTGCAGCGCCACCAGCCGGCGCAGGCCTTCGCGGTGGCGCGAGGCAGAGATGGCGGGCTCGTCGAAGACCTCGATCGCAACCGCCGTCCCGCGGTCGATCAGCGCTGGAAAGCCGACCATCGTCTGCGTGCCACGGCGAACTTCCAGCAGTTCGGGCAGTTCGCCGAAGGTCCAGTCGGTGTAGAGCGTTTCTACGCTGGTGGGCGCCGCGGTGGACGGGGCGCTGACCGGCTCTGCGCGGCCACGGGCACGCGATGGCTCGGCGGATGTCGCCGTGTTCGACGCGGAAGCGCTCGTTGGCGGGGCCGCCGCCGGCGCCTTCAACTGCGCCAGCGCCTGGAACGCCGAGCGCGCCTGGCTGCCCAGTTCGGCCTTCAGCGTCGCCAGGTTGCGGCCCATGCCGAGCTGGCGGCCGTGCTCGTCGACGACACGGAAGTTCATCAACAGATGTGGCGGCACCTGCTCGGGCTTGAAGTCGGCACGCTTCACGTCGACCTGCGTTCGGTCACGCACATGCTTCAGCAAGGCATCGACCAGGCTGCCGCTGCCGAAGCTGTTCGCCGTGCCCACATCGGCGATAAAGGCCGCGGCATAGTCCGGCAGCGGCACCAGCCGCGAGCGCGGCCGCTGGTGCAGACTTTTGACCAGCGCCAGCACCTTGTCCTTCAACATGCCTGGCACCAGCCATTCGCAGCGTTCATCGCTGACCTGGTTCAACGCGTAGATCGGCAGCGTCACCGTCACGCCGTCCTTCGCATCGCCGGGCTCGTGCAGGTAAACCGCGGGGCAATCGACACCGCCCATGCGCAGCGTCTTCGGGAAGGCGGCGGTGGTGATGCCGGCCGCTTCGTGGCGCATCAGTTCTTCGCGCGTCAACAGCAGCAGCTGCGGCTGGCGTTTGACCTCATTCCGATACCAGCGCTCAAGCGTCGCACCGCTGCACACCTCGGCCGGCAGCTGCTGGTCGTAGAAGGCGTGGATCAATTCATCGTCGACCAGCACGTCCTGGCGGCGCGACTTGTGTTCGAGGTCTTCGACCTGCGCGATCAGCTTGCGGTTGGCCGCGAGGAACGGCAACCGGGTTTCCCATTCCCCGGCGACCAGCGCCTCGCGGATGAAGATCTCGCGCGCCTCGGCCGGGTTCACGAGCCCGAAGTTCACGCGCCGGTTGCTGTAGACGACGATGCCGTACAGCGTGGCACGTTCCAGCGCGATGACCTCGGCGGCCTTCTTTTCCCAGTGCGGTTCGAACAGTTGCGTCTTGATGACGTGCGCGGCGATCTGCGGCAGCCATTGCGGCTCGATTGCGGCGATGCCACGGCCATACAGCCGGGTCGTGTCGACCAGTTCCGCAGCGACAATCCAGCGGCCGGGCTTCTTCGACAGGTGGATGCCCGGATGGCGGTAGTAGCGGATGCCACGCGCGCCGAGGTACCACTCGTCTTCGTCGCTTTTCACGCCGATGTTGCCGAGCAGGCCGGCCAGCAGCGACAGGTGCAGCTGCTCGTAGGTGGCGGGCGACGCATTGAGCCGCCAGCCGTGCTCGGCGACGACGGTGAGCAGCTGCGAGTGGATGTCGCGCCACTCGCGCACGCGGCGTGGAGAGATGAAATGCTCGCGCAACAGCTGCTCCTGCTTGCGCAAGCTCAGTTTGTGTTCGCGTTGGGCGTCCGTCAGGCTTGCACCGCGGGAGGCTTCGAGCCACTTCCACAGCTTCAGCGTGCCGAGAAACTCCGATCGCTCGTCGTCGAATTTCTTGTGCGCCTCGTCGGCCGCCTGCTGCGCTTCCAGTGGGCGATCGCGCACATCCTGCACGCTCATCGCGCTGGCCACGATCAGCACCTCGGTCAGGGTCTGGCGGCTGCGCGCCTCCAGGATCATCCGGCCGACGCGTGGGTCGAGCGGCAGCCGCGCCAGCTCCTGGCCCATTGGTGTCAGCTCGTTCTGCTCGTCGACCGCACCCAACTCGGCCAGCAGCTGGTAGCCATCGGCGATTGCACGGCGCGGCGGTGGTTCGATGAATGGGAAGTCCTCGACCAGGCCCAGGTTCAGCGACTTCATCCGCAGGATCACACCGGCCAGCGACGAGCGCATGATTTCCGGGTCGGTGAATTTCGGCCGGCCGGCGAAATCCTTCTCGTCGTACAGCCGGATGCAGGTGCCGTTGCTGACGCGGCCGCAGCGGCCGGCGCGCTGGTTGGCCGCCGCCTGGCTGGTCGGCTCGATCTGCAGTTGCTCGACCTTGTTGCGGTAGCTGTAGCGCTTGACGCGCGCCGTGCCGGCGTCGATCACGTACTGGATGCCCGGCACCGTCAGCGAGGTCTCGGCCACATTGGTCGCGAGCACGATGCGGCGCGCGCTGTGAGGCTCGAAAACGTGATCCTGCTCCTGCTGGCTGAGCCGCGCGAACAGCGGCACCACCTCGACGCCTGGCAGGTGGTGGCGGCGCAGGTGATCGGCCGCATCGCGGATCTCGCGCTCGCCGGGCAGGAAGACCAGTACGTCACCACCGGAACCCGCCGCACCGGCCATCCACAGCTCGTCGACCGCATCGGCGATCGCCTGGTTCAGGCCATAGTCGCGACTGTCCTCGAAGGGCCGCCAGCGTTGCTCGACCGGGAACAGCCGGCCCGAGACCTGGATCACCGGCGCTGGGCCGGCCTGGCTGGCGAAGTGCTGTGCGAAGCGATCGGCGTCGATCGTCGCCGACGTGACGATCACTTTCAGGTCGGGCCGCCGCGGCAGCAACTGACGCAGGTAGCCAAGCAGAAAGTCGATGTTCAGGCTGCGCTCATGCGCCTCGTCGATGATGAGGGTGTCGTAGGCACGCAGCAGCGGGTCGGTCTGCGTCTCGGCCAGCAGGATGCCGTCGGTCATCAGCTTGACGCTGGCGCCTGGCGCCAGCCGGTCCTGAAACCGCACCTTGAAGCCGACCACCTCGCCCAGCGGCGAGTTCAGCTCTTGCGCGATGCGCTTGGCCACGCTCGATGCCGCAATGCGCCGCGGTTGCGTGTGGCCGATCAGTCCACTTCCGCCGGCACCGCGGCCACGGCCCAGCGTCAGCGCGATCTTCGGCAGTTGCGTGGTCTTGCCCGAGCCGGTCTCGCCACAGACGATGACCACCTGATGTGCTTCGATGGCCTTCGCGATTTCATCGCGGCGCGCCGACACCGGCAGCGCATCGGCGAAGGTGATCGGCGGGATCGGATTCGCGGGCGTCGCGTTCAGACGGGGTGTGGTGCGGGGTGTGGCACGGGCTCGCGGGGCTGACGTCATCGGGCCTTCATGCAAAATCAAGCATTATTTCAAAACGCTACGATGAGCCTGGTCTTCCCGCACACGTTCGTTCCGTGGTTCCGCTCGGTCGCACCGTACATCCACGCGCACCGCAGCAAGACCTTCGTCGTCGCCATCGCCGGTGAGCTGATCGCGGCCGGCAAGCTCAACACCTTCGCACAAGACCTGGCACTGATTCACGCGATGGGCATCAAGGTCGTGCTGGTGCACGGCTTTCGGCCCCAGGTCGAAGAGCAGCTCAAGGCCAAGGGGCATGTCTCCCAGTACAGCCACGGCATGCGCGTGACCGATGCGATCGCCCTCGACTGCGCGCAGGAGGCCGCCGGCCAGTTGCGCTACGAAATCGAGGCCGCGTTCTCGCAGGGGCTGCCGAACACACCGATGGCGGGCAGCCAGATCCGCGTGGTGTCGGGCAACTTCATCACCGCCAAGCCGGTCGGCGTGATCGACGGCGTGGATTTCCAGCACACCGGGCTGGTGCGCAAGATCGACGCGGTTGGCATCCGCCGCGCGGTTGATTTCGGCGCACTGGTGATGCTGTCGCCGTTCGGTTTTTCGCCGACCGGTGAAGCCTTCAATCTCAGCATGGAAGACGTCGCCGCCAGCGCCGCGATTTCCTTGCAGGCCGACAAGCTGATCTACGTCACCGAGGTCAAGGGCATCCCGCTCGACATCACCGATCCGAACAGCGCGATCGATCAGGAACTGGCACTCGCCGACGCCGAGAAACTGCTCGCCGCCTTGCCCAATCCACAGCAGCCCACCGATACCGCGTTTTATTTGCAGCATGCGGTGAAAGCCAGCCGCAACGGCGTCGTGCGCGTGCACATCATTCCGTTTTCTGTCGATGGTTCAGTGCTGATGGAATCATTCACCCACGATGGTGTGGGCACGATGATCGTCGACGAAAAACTCGAAAGTCTGCGCGAGGCCACGGCCGATGACATCGGCGGCGTGTTGCAGTTGATCGTGCCATTTGAAAACGACGGTACGCTGGTGAAAAGGGATCGCACTGAAATCGAACGCGATATCGATTTCTACACGGTCATCGAACACGACGGCGTGATATTCGGATGCGCTGCGCTATACCCTTATCCAGAGAAACACACCGGCGAGATGGCTGCGCTGACGGTGTCGCCCGAGGTACAGGGGCAGGGCGACGGCGAGCGGATTCTCAAGCGCATCGAGCAGCGCGCCCGCGCTATTGGGTTGACGAGCATCTTCGTGTTAACCACGCGAACGATGCACTGGTTTATCAAGCGCGGCTTCGAGCAGGTTTCGCCCGAGTGGTTGCCTGACGCGCGGCAGCGCAAGTACAACTGGGACCGCCGCTCGCAGGTGTTGGTAAAGACACTCACCTGAGCTCGCCACGCCGCTCGGCACGTCGCGCAGACGTATCCACACAACACCCTCTTACCGGAGACACCCCATGGCACGTACCGTCCATTGCATCCACCTGAAGAAAGATGGCGAGGGCCTCGACTACTCGCCCTACCCCGGCGAACTCGGCAAGCGCATTTACAACGAGGTCAGCAAGGAAGCCTGGGCGCTGTGGATGAAACACCAGACGATGCTGGTCAACGAAAATCGTTTGAATCTAGCCGACCTGCGGGCGCGTCAATATTTGGCACGGCAGATGGAGAATTTCTTTTTCGGCGACGGCGCGGAACAGGTGGCCGGTTACGTTCCGCCATCGGCATGAGTATTTTTTTGTGAAATCGATCTGCGCACAAAAATGACACAAATGTCGTTGTTTTTGCGTTTTGATTCACAGTTATTAATGGCTTGCAGGTTTGACGTTGCGCGGAGTTTTGTATACTTAAGTTGCGTCTGGCAATGCGATGCCCCATTAATCTAAGTTCAAAGGAAAGCTCATGTCGACACTGAAAGAATTGCTGAATCAAAAAGCTGCCCTGGACAAGGCGATCGAGTCGACGCGCAAGGAAGAACTTGCCAGCGCCATTGCCCAAGTCAAAAGCCTGATGCAGGAATACGGCCTGACCGTCGCCGACATTTCGGTGAAGTCGTCAACGCGCGCGCCGAGTGCGGCCAAGGGCGGCAAGGTCGCTGCGAAGTACCGCAACTCCGCCACCGGTGAATCCTGGAGCGGCCGTGGCTTGCAACCGAAATGGCTGAAGGCCGCACTGGCGTCCGGTCGCCAGCTGAGCGATTTCGCGGTTTGAGTGCAGCGCAGTCACGGGGCTGCGCTTTTGGACCGAGCGAAGCACATCAGCCGGTTGACATCGCCGGGTCAGCCGCTCGCGGGCCTTCAGTGCGTAGGGGCCCGCCGCTAAACTGAAGGTGTGATCGCCCCATCGTTCCTTCAGGATCTGCTCTCCCGCATCGACATCGCCGAAGTCATCGGCCGCCACGTCACGCTGAAGAAGTCGGGCGCGAACCACATGGGTTTGTGTCCGTTCCATGGCGAGAAATCCCCCAGCTTCGCCGTCAGCCCGACCCGCCAGACCTACCACTGCTTTGGTTGCGGTGTGCACGGCAACGCCATCGGGTTCTTGATGGAGCATTCGGGCATTGGCTTCATCGATGCGGTCAACGACCTGGCGCAGCAGGTCGGCATGACGGTGCCACAAGACGAACGTTCGCCCGAAGAACGCGAACGCGCGAACAAACTCAAAGAGCGACAAAGCACCCTGGCCGACGTGCTGGCGAAGGCGGTCAGCCACTACCGGGGGCAACTTAAGGCGAGCCCGCGTGCGATCGACTACCTGAAGCAGCGCGGCCTGAGCGGCGAGATTGCTGCGCGTTTCGCCATGGGCTATGCCCCCGACGGCTGGCGTGCGCTGGCGAGCGCTTTCCCGCGCTACGACGACCCGCTGCTGGAGGAAAGCGGCCTGGTGATCACCCAGCAAGCCGACGGCCCCGCTACAGACGCGAAACGTTATGACCGCTTCCGCGACCGCATCATGTTCCCGATCCGTTCGGTGCAAGGCGATGTGATCGGCTTCGGTGGGCGGGTACTGGACCGCGGCGAGCCGAAGTACCTGAATTCGCCCGAGACGCCGGTGTTCAGCAAGGGCCGCGAGCTGTATGGCCTGTTCGAAGCGCGCACCGCCATTCGCCAGCACGGCTTCGTGCTGGTGGTCGAGGGCTACATGGACGTGGTGGCGCTGGCGCAGCTGGGCTTCCCGAACGCCGTAGCCACCCTCGGCACCGCCTGCACCGCCGAGCATGTGCAAAAGCTCTTTCGCTTCACCGATGCGGTGGTGTTCAGCTTCGATGGCGATGTCGCTGGACGGCGCGCCGCCGGTCGCGCGCTGGAAGCGGCATTGCCCCACGCGACCGATGTGCGCAGCATCCGCTTCCTGTTCCTGCCGGCAGAATACGACCCCGACTCCTATGTGCGCGAGCACGGCACCGAGGGTTTCGCGCGCTGCATCGAGCAGGCCGTACCGCTGTCGCGCCAGCTGGTTGCTGTCGCCCAAGAGGGCTGCGACATGTCGACGGCCGAAGGCCGTGCTCGCTTTCTCGCGATCGCCCGCCCGCTGTGGATCGCCCTGCCCGACGGCGCCTTGAAACGTCAGCTGCTCGGCGAGCTGGCCAGCGTTGCCACGCTCGATGCCGGCGAATTGACCGGCCTGTGGCAGGCCAGCGAAGCGAAAGTCCGCCCGCCAGCGGTGGACACTGCGGAGGCGCCCCGCCGGCTCGTCAGAGCGGCGCGCCAGGCCACGGCAAACCAGCTGGATCGCGTCTTGTGGCTGCTGCTGCACCGTGCCGAGCTGTGGTGGGAGATCGACGGAGAAGCCCATGACCTGCTGGCCGGGCAGGCGACACCCTACGCGGCCTTGTTCGCCAACGTGGAGCGCTGCCTGCACGACCATGGGCCGATGAGCCCGGCGGCGCTGTTGGCTGAGCTGACGCAGGCTGTCGGCGAGGACGAGCACGCCCGGGCCACCTTGGGTCGCATCGCCAGCTTCCACGATCCCGAGATGCAGACGGACCTGAGACTGCAGCTGGATCTGCTGCTCGATCAACTGCGGCTGCAGGAGGTTGATCACGAGTTGAAGCTGCTGTTCGAATCGGGCCTGATGTCGCCGGACATCCAGGCGCGCAGCGCCTTGTTGATGCACAGCCGCGCGCGCTTGAAGGCCGCGCTGACCCAGGCCACGCCGCAGCCGATCTGAGGCTCGCGCAGCTCGCGGGCAGGCCCTGCAAATCCCCGATGACGCTCGTGAAACGATATAATCCTAAGCTGCGCAGAAATTGCTGCATTTCTCAGTGACTGCGGCAGCGTCCGCCCTGACGGTCAAGGTCATGGGCGTGATAGCCGAGGTGATCCGGCAACAGGGTCGGTGGGTTCTGACTTCAATTCACTGAATGCCTGGTTTGTCGAACGACACGTTCGACTTCATCTGTAGAGACTATGGCGGTGATCCCCGCCCCATTTAGGAATTGCATGACTGCGAAGAAAAGCGCGCCAACAGCGGCTGCCAAGCCGACCACTCCCGCGAAAGCTGCCCCATCGAAGTCCGTCGACAAAAAAACGGCGGCAGTCAAGCAACCTGCGGCCAGCAAGACCGCAGCGAAGGCAGCCACCAAGGCCGTTGCTGACGATAAGACCAAGAAGAGCCGCAAGCCTGCGAAGGACGACGAGAAGGCGAAGAAGGCCGAGTTGGTCGAGGAAGACTTCTCCGACATCGAAGGCGACCTCGAGGGCGAGCCCGAAGTCGAGGCGGCCGACGACACCGAAAAGGCCAAGGCCAAGCCGCTGCGGATGAAGGTCTCGCGCGCCAAGGAGCGCGCGCTGATGCGTGAGTTCGGCCTCGACGAGACGGCACTGACGGAAGAAGAAGTCGCCAAGCGTCGCCAGGAGCTGAAGACGCTCATCAAGATGGGCAAGACGCGCGGTTTTCTGACCCACCAGGAAATCAACGACCACCTGCCCGAAAAGCTGGTCGACAACGAAATCCTCGAAGCCATCGTGTCGATGTTGAACGACATGGGCATCGCGGTCTACGAGCAGGCGCCGGATGCGGCGACGCTGCTGATCGCTGGCGGCGGCACGACCACTGCGACCGAGGAAGAAGCCGAAGAAGCGGCCGAAGCAGCACTGTCCACTGTCGACTCCGAATTCGGCCGCACGACCGACCCGGTGCGCATGTACATGCGCGAGATGGGCACGGTCGAGTTGCTGACGCGCGAGGGCGAGATCGAGATCGCCAAGCGCATCGAAGGCGGCCTGCAGGCGATGATGCTGGCGATCAGCGCGTCGCCGACGACGATCGCCGAGATCCTGGCCTATGCCGACCGCATCGGTGCCGGCGAGATGACGATCTCCGAAGTGGTCGATGGCTTCGTCTCCGAAGGCGAAGCTGACGACTACGTGGCCGAGGAAGACGTCGACTTCTTCGACGAAGAAGACGACGACGACGGCAATGGCGGCAGCAAGGCACTGACAAAGAAGCTCGAAGAGCTGAAGACCCAGGCGCTGGCGAAGTTCACCAACCTGCGTGTCAACTTCGACAAGATGCGCAAGGCCTTCGAGAAAGAGGGTTACCAGTCACCCGCCTACAGCAAGGCGCAGCAGGCCATCAGCGCCGAGCTGATGACGATCCGCTTCACCGTCAAGACGATCGAGAAACTGTGCGCCATCCTGCGCTCGCAGGTGGACGACGTGCGCCGCTACGAGCGCGAGCTGCGCAAGATCCTGGTCGACAAGTGCGGCATGCCGCAGGACCACTTCATCAAGCATTTCCCGCCGAACCTACTGAACCTGAAGTGGGCGGAAAAAGAAATCGCGGCCAACAAACCGTACAGCGTCGTGCTGGCGCGCAACCTGCCGCCCGTGCAGGAGTTGCAGAAAAAGCTGACCGACCAGCAGGCCCGCGCCGTTGTGCCACTGGACGATCTGAAGAAG
>JANXTP010000412.1 GCA_025352345.1 Burkholderiales bacterium
GAACCCGGGCGCGGCGACTGCCTTGCGCATCAGCAGCGCCATACAAGCGCTTCTGGCGCGCTTCGACCCACAAGATGATGAAGCCGCCGACGATGAACGCCACCGCCACCGGCACCGGGTGAAACAAGTGCGCCTTCACCACCTTGCCAAAGGCCAGGCCCAGCACCACCGCCGGGATGAAGGCGATCAGCACATTGACCGCAAAGCGCCGCGCAACCGCGTCGCCGCCCAAGCCGCTCACCGTGACCAGCAAGCGCACCCGGTACTGCCAGATCACCGCGAACATCGCGCCGGTCTGGATCGCGATGTCAAAGACCTTGGCCGTTTCGCCGGTGAAGTCGAGCAGCGCACCCGCAAGGATCAGGTGCCCGGTGCTGGAGATGGGGAGAAACTCAGTCAACCCTTCGACGATGCCCATCAGGGCGGCTTTGACCAGCAGTGTGATGTCCAAGATGGGGTCCGATAAGGTGCTCGTTTGATGATACCGGGGGGAGCGCATTCCCCCTCTCCGGTAGCTCGCGGCCTGCTAGGACGGTGCCCATACCAACGCTTTCGCGCCACACCTGTGTTGTGGGTGTGCCGGGTTCCCTTGGCAATTGCTCGCTACCAGGACACGTAGACCACCTGCCGAGTGTCCATCAGCGAATTGAATTGCCGGTGTGAGATTCGAACCTGGCGCTGACCGTCTGATCCGAACTGCAGCGCCACAAAGGCGTGATGTTCTTCAACTTCGCAGGTGGCGGTTGGCAACAACTGCTGCTTTCCGTTCAAGTCAACGACTTCGACAACTTCCTCAAATCTCGCCCTGCGGCGGCATGTGGACATCTGCTGCATGGTGGAGTCCCGTTGAAATGACTGAACAGTTCCAGACTTTAGCGAAGTCGAAGCTCCGGGACGCTTCGGCCGCCAGACTGTGCGGGACTCGATCGGCCTGACGGGGGACAAAGCGCCTGTGCACCACCCGTGATGGGGGCTCAAACAGACTACGCATGACGACACCGCCCCGTCATCGTGGTGGTCTCTAATGGGGAGCGGTGTGAAGTGGATTTGCGACTTCACTGAGGTCAGTTTTTCGACGACCAGTCAACGCTCCACCCGATGCGCCCAACCCGCGCTCGTGAACCCGGATTCGCCATGCTCATCACGCAATTCAACAGGGCAGCGGCTGCAAACTCTCACCTCGACAACCTCGTTGCTGTGCGCCCTGCACTCGCGGAAGCGCAGCGATCTGCTTTGGTGCCGATATTGGCCGCACTGTCATTTGCTTTCGCAACGACCGGAGCATCGGCCGCCTCGTTCAACATCACCAGCGGCACGAACACCAGCGCCCAGTCGCTAGCGGCCGGTCAGACAGGCAATGTCGCCGCGGGTGCCGCCCTGTCGGTGAGCGGCTCCAGCGTGGCCGTCACCTTCACGGGCAACAACGCCAGCGTGACAAATCTAGGCACCATGCTGCAGACTGGCACCGGGCGCATGCTTCGGGACAACACCGGTGTCACGGGGCTGGTGGTGACCAACGGCAACAGCAGCAACTCTACGGCCTTGATGCAATCGGCCGACGCCGATGTGTTCCAGATGAACGTGGCCGGCGGCAGCGTCACGCTGAACAATTACGCCCAGATGATTTCGGTCAATGCCGGCAAGGGCGGCGCTCAGGCGGTCGACTTCAACGCCATCACCACCGGCGCCAACACCATCAACAACTTCATCAACGGTGTGATGAAGGCCACCGACGCCGACGCGGTGCGTCCAGGCTTGAACGGCGTGCTGAACAACTACGGCAGCATCCTGTCAGTCGTGACGACAGACACAGGTTCTGACGGCATCGACCTCCAGAACAACAGCGGTGCCACCATCACCAACTACGGTACCGGCAGCATCACGGGCGCACGTCACGGCATCACCGGTGGGGCGAAGGACAACACGTTGAGCTTCCTTGCCAGCATCACGAATAACGCCGGCGGCACCATCACCGGCAACAACGGTTCGGGTATCAACCTCGACGGATTCAACAACAAGCAGGTCGTCACCATCAGCAATGCCGGTACCATCATGGGCACCGGCGTGACCGGCGACGGCGATGGCGTCGACGTGGACGGCATCGCCAACATCACCAACACCGGGATCATTCGTTCGGCCAATTCCTTCAGCGCGGTCGCCGGCTCTCCGGGCTTCAGCGAAGGCATCACCATCGGCGGGGGCACGGTCACCAATTCGGGCACGATCGAGGGCTTGGTCAGCCCCGGCAACAACAACGCGCTGGGCCGCGGCATCAGCCTGTCGGGCAACGACATCACGACCGGCCCGCTCGCGGGCACGCGCGAGGGCCTGTACGGTAACGCCGTGGTCATCAACAACGCCGGCGGCCTGATCCGCGGGCAGAACGATTCCGCGATCGTCGTCGAAGGCGCCGTCAGCATCTACACCGTCAGCATCACCAACAACGCGGGTGCCACGATCCGGGGCGGCAGCAGCACCGCAGCGGCCATCCGCACCGGCGCCGACGCCGCCACCCTCATCAGCGCCGGCACCCTCGATGGTTCCAGCAGCGGCAAGGCTTTCCAGGGCGGCAGCGGCGCCACCGCGCTCACGATCCTCGGCGGCCAAGCATCGGTGATTGGCGACATCGACGGCGGCTCGGCCGTCAACAACACTGTCGTCATCCATCCAGGTGCGGGCAACGGTTTCAGCTACTCTGGCTCGCTGTCGAATTTCAGCAGCATGGAAGTGCAAAGCGGCACGGTCACGCTGTCGGGTGCCAGCAGCTATGCCGGCATCACCAGGGTCAGCGGTGGCACCCTGGTGTTGAACGGTGCGAACCGCCTGTCGTCGGCCAGCGCGCTGTCGCTCGGCGGTGGCACCTTGAAGCTCGCGAATGCAGGCGGGGCGAACGGCCAGACCTTCTCCAGCCTGTTGCTCGCCGCCAATTCGGCCATCGATCTGGGTGGCTCTTCGCTGACCTTCAATGCTTTGGGCAGCGGCGTCGCCGGCAGGGCACTCACGCTGTTCGACTATGTGGTGTCGCTGTCGCCCGACTACGCGATCCGCATCCTGGGTGACGTTTCAACCGATGGCAACTTTCTGGCGCTGATCGCCGGCCTGACGATCAACGGCGTGGGTGCCAGCTACCACTTCGACGGCACCTACACCGACATCTCGCCGGTGTCATTGCCACCCAGTGTGGCGCTGCTGCTGGCGGGCCTCGACTGCATGGGCCTGCTGCTCCAGCGGCGGCGCCCGAGCTGAATTACCTGCCGAAGATCACCGCTCGCGATGCGGTTTCCGGGGCGACGATGTCGACCCGTTTTTTCATTCGTGAAACTCGAATGTCGGAAAGCCGGCGTACTTCAGAACGCAGTCACGTCGGGCAGATTCGTAATCGCAGGCCACCATCTCGCGAATGAGTGTGCGAAGGTCGGTGGTGGGTACCCAACCCAGTTTGGCCTTGGCTTTCGAAGGATCTCCGAGCAGGGTCTGCACTTCGGTAGGCCGGTAGTAGCGCGGGTCGATACGCACGACAACGTCGCCGACCTTGCATCGGGCCCGGGCACCCGCAGGCATGTCGGCAATGCGTGCCACGATGCCGACTTCTTCGCGACCCTGCCCTGAGAACTCCAGCGTGATGCCGAGTTCGGCTGCCGCGTACTCCGCGAACTGGCGAACGCTGTGCTGAACACCGGTGGCGATGACGAAGTCCTCCGGCTCGCTTTGCTGCAGCATCAGCCATTGCATCTCGACGAAATCCTTGGCATGGCCCCAGTCGCGCAAGGCGTCGAGGTTGCCGAGGTAAAGGCAGTCCTGCAGCCCGAGCGCGATGCGCGCCATGGCGCGGGTGATCTTGCGGGTGACGAATGTTTCGCCACGCAGCGGGCTCTCGTGGTTGAACAGCACCCCGTTGCAGGCGTACATGCCATAGGCCTCGCGGTAGTTCACCGTGATCCAGTAGGCGTAGAGCTTGGCCACGGCGTAGGGGCTGCGCGGGTAGAACGGCGTGCTCTCCTTTTGCGGAGTTTCTTGCACCAGGCCGTACAGCTCGCTGGTGCTGGCCTGATAGAAGCGGGTCTTCTTTTCAAGGCCCAGCAGGCGCAGCGCCTCGAGGATCCGCAAGGTACCGATGCCGTCGGCATCGGCGGTGTACTCGGGCATCTCGAACGACACGCCTACATGGCTCATCGCGGCCAGGTTATAGATCTCGTCGGGTTGAACCTGCTGAATGATGCGCGTCAGGTTGGTGCTGTCGGTCAGGTCACCGTAATGCAGGATGAAGCGCTGGTGATCGACATGCGGGTCCTGGTACAGGTGATCGATGCGGTCGGTGTTGAACAGCGATGCCCGGCGTTTGATGCCATGCACTTCGTAGCCCTTGGACAGCAGCAGTTCGCTCAGGTAGGCGCCATCTTGCCCGGTCACGCCGGTGATCAGGGCCCGCTTCGGGGCTTTTGACGCCAGACCCGGGGACGTCGGCGCTGCGGCTGACAGCGCAGCCCCATCGGTGAATTCGTGTCGTTTCATGGGCACGAACACTAGAAGGCTTTTATGACAGCCATGTGGTCGTGCGCTCGGCAGTGGCTGTGATGTGCCTGTCACATGCCGCGATTACCTTATTGGTATGTTTGCGCGAACCTCCCGAACCATCTTGTCTGGCGCGGCCGCGCACGAGACCCTTTGTTCGTCGCTTTCATGAGCTGGCGACGATGGATGACCGGCTGCGCGATGGGCGCCGCGGTGAATGCGGTGGCCGCTGCACCACCACCTGACGAGGTGTACCTGATCGGCGATGGCATCGACGCCATCCACCTGTCGAACCGAAGCCAGCCGCCGGTGGTGCGGCCGACGATCACAGCGGTCCGCAGCGCGTCGCGCGCAACGCCGGTTCTGTCTCGCCTGATCGACGAGGCGGCAATCGCGCACAGCGTTGAACCCGCGTTGCTGCACGCGATGATCGATGTCGAGTCGGGCTTTGCCGTTCGTGCGGTGTCGCCTCGCGGAGCCTTGGGCTTGATGCAGCTGATGCCCAACACCGCACGCGACTATGGCGTCACCGACGCATTCGACCCGCGCCAGAACATCGATGCCGGGGCGCAGCACCTGAGGCGCTTGCTCGACCGCTTTGGCCAGGACAAGTCTCTGGCACTGGCGGCCTACAACGCCGGCGCCAACGCCGTGACGCGCCAGCACGGCCAGATTCCGCCTTATGCCGAAACGATGGCCTACGTGCCGCGCGTGCTGCAGCGCCTGGCCGTGCTGCAACGCGACGCACGCTGACAGCCGCTGCAGACCGACACCGCCATCACGCCACCGGACCCTTTCCATGAACCGCCTCCCTGTACTTTGCCGGATCGCCTTGCTCACCGGCCTGATCGCGCTGTCTGGCTGCGGCGGTGGGGGCGGGAGTGGCGGCGGATCGGGCAGTGGATCCGTCAGCTATCCGGCGACGGGTGCGTTCGGCTGGATATTGAAAGCCAGCGGCACGACCGGGGCCTTCAGCTACGGCCTGTCTCTGGTGCATCCGTCGAAGGCCAGCACCGAATACACGATCGAAGTCGCCAATGCCAACGTCAGCGATGCGCGCTTGCTGTCGGGCGGCAGCGTCAACACCAGCAGCCTGCAAGTCACGGCGCTCCAGCCACATTCGCTGATCTACATCGTCGGTGGCGACGTGCGCCTGCTGCCGATGCAGGCCAATGGCGCGGCACCGGCCTCGCGGGTGCAGCGCGCCGGATCGACATCGGCCTGCCGCTTCGAACTGGTGGCCAACGATGCTGCGACGCCGTTGAACTCGCGCTACATCGTCTCCAGCGCCGGCAGTGACGGCGTGTGCGGCACCAGCGACGACGGCCACGCCGAAGTGCGGCTGACCTCCAGCGGCGGGGTGGTCTATGCACCGATCGGCGGTGACGCGCCACTCGGCGTGGTGCGCGATCCCTCGACGCTGGCGCCACGCGGCTGGATCTACCCACGCAACGTGCTGTTGTGGAACAGTGGCTCGGGCACCGCGTTCGAGACACGCCCGAGCAGCGTCGCGGCGATCGCACGCGTGATCACCGACACCTACCGTTCGTCGCTGGTGGAGGACAGCACGCAACTCAGCGTGTTCGACTTTGCCGGCGGTACCTCGTACACCGAAACCCCCTTGGGCTCGACGCTGACCGGCGGCGGTGGCTGGCAGTTCATCGGCTTCGATGCCGACGCCTACTACGTCTATCGCAACGCCAGCCAGGCCCTGCCGTCGACCTGGACGGTGCTCCGCATCACGCGCGCATCGCCGGTCGCGTCGGTGTTGTCCACCGGCAGTGGCATCGTCGCGCTGGCCAGCATGGGCAGCAGCGTGCTGTACCTGACGGTGTTCGACCAGGCCGACAACCGCCTGACACGCATCGACAAAACCAGCGGCAGCGCCGCCGATGCCAGCTTCGGGTTGAACGTGTTCCCGTCGGTGCAGACCAGCGCCAACGGCATCCACCTGTTGTGGCGCGTCACCGATTTCGCTACCAGCGCCGCCACTTACGCGATCGATTTCATCAACGAGACCAGCAGCACCTCGCTGCTGAACCGCCCCGGTGGCAACCCGACCGTTGGTGTGGTCGAGGCGAGCACCGTCAGCTTCAACACCAGTGAAAGCCGCAGCCGCTTCATCTACGCCAGCGGCTACAGCGCGGCCAGCGGATTCAACGGCGCGATGCTGGAAACCTACGACAGCGCCACGGGCATCAATCGCGTGTTGGGCGCATTGCCGAGCTCGGCCGATTTCGGCAGCGATGCCGGCTACGCCAGCGCCATCGGCGGGCCGACATCGCTCGGCCTGGCGTTTGCTGCACGCTTGGTCGCTGGCACCGTTCAGGCTGCGGGCACCCGGGTCTATTCCTACGACCTCGGCGTGGCCAACAGCCTCGCGGCCACCACCGTCACGGTGCCCTGAACCGCACGTCGGCCAGACAACCCTTACGACCTGAGGCGAGACGACGCTCGCATGCTGTTCAACTCGCCCGAATTCATCTTCGGCTTCGTGCCGCTGACACTGATTGGCTTTTTTTTGCTGGCACGGCGCAGCCATGCGCTGGCGCTCGGCTGGCTGACGCTCGCCTCGCTGGTCTTCTACAGCTGGTGGAACCCGAAGTGGCTGCCACTGATGATGGCGTCGATCGCATTCAACTTCGCCGCCGGCCGTGAAATCGCTGCACGCGGGCGAGGCCAGAGCGGCGGATGGCTGCCGTCTCTGTCGGGGCGCAGTCTGCTGATCGGAGCGATCACCATCGACCTGGCGCTGCTGGTGCTGTTCAAGTACGCGGCGTTCCTGGTCGACAGCGCGGCCGCGCTGAGCGGCGCATCGTTCGCCTGGACAGGATTCGAGTTGCCGCTCGGCATCTCGTTTTTTACCTTCACGCAGATCGCTTTCCTGGTCGATGTGCACCAGCGCAAGGCGAGCGACTTCGATCCGGTGCGCTACGGCCTGTTCGTCACCTACTTTCCGCACCTCATCGCCGGGCCGATCCTGCATCACAAGGAAATGATGCCGCAGTTCGCGCGGCCGGACATCTTCCGCTTCAGCGCCGACCGGCTGGCCGACGGCTGCGTGATGTTCATCCTCGGGCTGTTCAAGAAGGTCGTGCTGGCCGATGCGTTCGGCAGCTATGCGAGCCCGGCCTTCGCCGCCGCCGGGACGCACGCGCTGACGTTCTTCGAAAGCTGGGGCGCGGCACTGTCGTACACGCTGCAGATCTACTTCGATTTCTCAGGCTACTGCGACATGGCGATCGGTCTCGCGCTGATGATCGGCGTGCAGCTTCCGATCAATTTCCATTCGCCCTACAAGGCGCGCAACATCGCCGACTTCTGGCGCCGCTGGCACATGACGCTGTCGCGCTTCCTGCGCGACTACCTGTACATCCCGCTCGGCGGCAACCGCCAGGGCTGGGCGCGGCAGCAGAAGAACCTGCTGGTCACGATGCTGCTCGGCGGACTTTGGCATGGCGCGGGCTGGACTTTTGTCATCTGGGGCGGCTTGCACGGGCTGTACCTGATGGTGTTCCATGCGTGGCGCCGCAGCGTCGAGCGCCTGTTCGGCACCAACCGACATACCAGTCTTCAGGCGGTCACCGCGCCGCTGGCCTGGCTCACGACCTTCCTCGCGGTGGTGATCGCCTGGGTGTTCTTCCGCGCCACCGATGCCCACGCCGCCCTGTCGATGCTGCGCGGCATGGCCGGGCTGCACGGTGCGCTGTTGCCCGATCAGATCATCGGCTTCGTGCCGGTGCTCGGACATTTGGCCAGTGGCGCCGGCAAGGTGACCTATCTCGCGGACGGCACCGTGATGGGCTTTGTCGAAATGGCGCTGATGCTGGCCTTCGGTATGGCCCTGGTACTGGGTACACCGACCCTGCCCGCGCTGAGCGTCAGGTGGCGCTACGCGCTGATCGTCCCGTGTGCGGCACTGGCCTTGCAGCGGGTGCTGTACGGCAGCGCGTCGCCCTTCCTCTACTTCCAGTTCTGAGGTTGCCAGTGAACAAGCTACTGACACTGGCTGGATTGATCGCGCTGTCGATCGCGCTGTTCGTCGGGGTTTTCTCAGTCGTGCATCGCCCGGTGGTGGTCGGGGCGATTCAGCGGCAACTCGACTACAAGCAGGTTTACGCCCGCACGTTGACATCGCCGAAGATCATCATCTTCGCCGGTAGCAACGGTCGCTACAGCCACCGCTGCGAGGAGCTGACGCGGGCGCTCAGTCTGCCCTGCGTGAACGCATCGATTGCGGTAGGGATCGGACTCGATTTTCTGATCTGGAAGTGGCAGCCCTTGCTGCACGCGGGCGATCTGGTCTACCTGCCGCTGGAGTACGGACAGTACCGGTTCTCAAATGCCGAGATGCACGGCGGTCTGCAGAATGCACTGATGGTGCACAGCCAGCGCGATTACCTGTGGTCGCTAGATGCGCAACGCATCGCTGCAGCGTATGGATCGTTCGACCTGCCGTTTCTGGTTCATGGTGTCGTCGAGATGGCCCTCGATCGCCATGGCTACAAAACCAGCAGCAGCACCGACAGCTTGACGCCACAGGGCGATCAGAGCGGGCACACCGCAGGTTCTGGGGCTGCCTACGCCGTCTTCCTGAAGAACAGCAATGCCGAATCGACTGCGGTGCCCGAGCGATCAGACACGATCGACGTGCTGAACACCTTCCTGAGGCAGATGCACGAGGCTGGCGTGACGGTCGTCGGTGGGCTGCCGACGGTGCCTGATTCGGTGAACGTGGAGGCCAACGACATCGCTCGCCTGCGCCGACTCTATGAAGACGCGGGACAGCAGTTCATCGTGCTGCCGAACCGCTCGCGCTACCCGCTCGGCTGCTTCTTCGACACGCTGTACCACCTGAACGAAGGCTGCCAGAAGGCGCACAGCGCCCTCGTCGCCAGTGCCTTGTCGGGCTTGCTGCTGGCCAGGCCCGTCGATGCGCGCTGAACCATTCACGCTGGTGCAAGTGGTGCCACCCGGTCACGGCGGCGTGCGTGACTGCGCGGACTGCCTGCAGGCCGAATGGCAACGCGGCGGCACGCCATCGACCGTGATCGAATTGTCGAAAGATCGGGCCCGGGAGCGCTCGCTGGTCGAGCGGATCGACGATGCCCGTGCCGCTGCGAAGGATGCGTCCTCGTCAGCGCGCCTGTCGGTCGTGCTGCACTACTCCGGCTACGGCTACGGGCAGCGCGGCCTGTGCTTCTGGCTACTGGATCAACTCAGGTCACTGCGAGCACGCCATCGCGACGCGCTGCGGCTGATCGTGGTGTTCCACGAGCTGTATGCCTCGGGTCCGCCTTGGCGGTCAGCGTTCTGGCTGACACCCGCGCAAGCTTGGCTGGCGGCGCGCCTGGCGGGAGCCGCCGATGCCGTGTGGACCAACAGCGAGCACCATGCACAGTGGCTGCGACAGAAGGTGCCAGCCAAGACCCCACTTCAGGTGCGACCCGTGTTCTCGAACGTCGGTGAACCCGATCGCCTGCCCGCCTGGGCAGACCGGTTGCCCCAGGCCGTGGTGTTCGGCTCCGCTTCGACCCGTCAGCGGGCCTTCAATGCGCTGCACGCTCACGATGGCTCGCTGAGGCGCATCGGTGTGGAGACGGTCGTCGAGGTCGGTCCCGGGGCCGCGTCAAACCGCGGCACTGCAACCCTTCGACACCATCACTTTGGCCGGCTCGAGACCGAAGCGCTCGGCAAATTACTGCTTGCGTCGCAAGTCGGCCTGCTCGACTACCCGTCGACGCTGCTGGGCAAATCAGGCGTGCTGGCGGCCTATGCGGCGCATGGCTGCGTGGTGCTGAACACCCGCCCTTGCGGCCCGAACGCCGATGACCTGGCGACTGGACGCGACTACCTCGCCTTGCAATCGCTGCTCGCGACCGACGGGGCGGAAGCCGTGGCGCTCGACAGCGCGAACCTCGAAGCAATGTCGAACCGGTTATGCGCCTGGTATGCCGGTCACCGACTGGCTCAACAAGCGGGTGAGCTGCTGGCGCTGTCGCGCAGCTGATTTCTTGCAGGTTGACTCCCGGCCGATGGCAGCCAGGGATTAGTCCATACGGGCCATTCCAACGACCGCCATGGCCGCTGAACCTGACTTGCGGTGCACTTACATTCGCTCGCAACATGAGCAGCGTCCTGCCTTTACCGATCGATTCCAACGGCCGGACGGGCGCTCCACGCAAAGCCCATCCCGCGGTTCAGGCGCAGGTGGAGCATCGCACCGACATCGAGGGTCTGCGCGGCATCGCGGTGCTGTCGGTACTGGCGGTGCACTCGTTTCCGCAGTGGCTGCAGGGCGGCTTCATAGGCGTCGACATCTTCTTCGTGCTGTCGGGCTACCTAATTTCGCAGTTGCTGCTGCAGTCGCTGGAAGCCGGCCGCTTCAGCGTCCTCGACTTCTATGCGCGCCGTGTCCGGCGGCTCTATCCGGCCTTGTGCCTGGTGCTGCTGGCGTGCCTGGTGTTCAGCGTGGTGTTCACCTTTCCGAGCGCGTCGCGGCAGATCGGCCAGCATGTGGCAGCCGGTGCGCTGTTCATGTCGAACATCGCGCTGTGGAGCGAGGCCGGGTACTTCGATGTGGCGTCGCAGGCCAAGCCGCTGCTGCATCTGTGGTCGCTGGGGATAGAGGAACAGTTCTACCTCGTCTGGCCGCTGGCGGTGGTGTTCCTGTTCAGACACAAGCGTTGGGCGCTGCGGCTGATGGGCGGTGCTTTACTGCTGTCGTTGGGGCTGAACCTGGCGCTCG
>JANXTP010000058.1 GCA_025352345.1 Burkholderiales bacterium
GACGGGCCATCCACCGTCTTCTGCGTCGCTGTGGTGGCGTGCACGGTGGTCATCAGGCCGCGCTTGATGCCCCACTTGTCGTGCAGCACCTTGGCGACCGGCGCCAGGCAGTTGGTGGTGCACGACGCATTGGAGATGATCGCCTCGCCCTTGTAAGCGGCATGGTTGACGCCGTAGACGAACATGGGGGTGTCGTCTTTCGAAGGCGCCGAAAAAATCACCTTCTTCGCGCCGGCATCCAGGTGCTTCTGCCCGGTTTCCTTCGTCAAAAACAGGCCGGTGGCCTCGACCACGATGTCGGCACCCACATCGTTCCACTTCAGCTCGGCAGGGTCCTTCAGCGCGGTCAGGCGGATCTTCTTGCCATTGACGATCAGCGTGCTGCCGTCGACCGCGATGGTGCCCTTGAAGCGGCCGTGCACCGAGTCGTAGCCCAGCATGTAGGCCAGGTAGTCGGGTTCCAGCAGGTCATTGATCGCGGCGACTTCGATGTCGTTGAAGTTCTGGATGGCTGCGCGAAACACCATTCGCCCGATGCGGCCGAAGCCGTTGATACCGATCTTGATGGTCATTGCAATGTCCTGGGAGTTGAATTCGATCCGGGTCGCGACGGTCGCAAGCGTCAGCGCTTGAGCGCGCGCAGCACGGTCGCGACCACGTTGTCGGCCGTGAAGCCGAAATGCTTGAACAGCACGGGTGCCGGTGCCGATTCGCCATAGGTGTCGAGGCCGACAACGGCCGCGCAGCCGTACTTCCACCAGCCGCCGGTCACGCCCATCTCGACCGCGATGCGCGGCAGCCCTTTCGGCAGCACGCTGGTCTTGTAGGCCTCGCTCTGGCGGTCGAACACCGAGGTCGAGGGCATCGAGACGACGCGCACCGCCACCTTCTGTTGCGCCAGCAGTTGCTGCGCATGCAGCGCCAGACTGACCTCGGAACCAGTCGCGATGATCACCGCCTGCACCTTCTTCTTCAGCCCGACCTCGCTCGGTTCGGCCAGCACGTAAGCGCCCTTCGAGATGTCGTCGAGGCCGCTCTTCGGCGCATACGGCAGGTTGTGGCGCGACAGGATCAGCACGGTCGGCCGATCGTGGTTCAGCAGCGCACAGGTCCAGGCGATAGTGGTCTCGGCGGTGTCGGCCGGGCGCCAGACATCGAGGCCCGGAATCAGCCGCAGTGAGGCCACGTGTTCGACCGACTGGTGCGTCGGGCCGTCTTCGCCCAAGCCGATGCTGTCGTGGGTGAACACATGCACCACCCGCAGCTTCATCAGCGCGGCCATGCGCACCGCATTGCGGCTGTAGTCGCTGAAGGTCAGGAAGGTGCCGCCATAAGGGATGAAGCCACCGTGCAGCGCGACCCCGTTCATGATCGCCGCCATGCCGAATTCGCGCACGCCGTAGTTGATGTGGCGGCCACCGTTGCTCGCGCCGTCATCGCCGAAGCGCAGAGCCGGTGTGCTGCTGGTGTTGGTGAACACCGAGCCGGTCAGGTCGGCGCTGCCGCCGAGCAGCTCGGGCAGCGCCTTGGTGAAGGCTTCGAGCGCGATCTGGCTGGCCTTGCGGCTGGCGACCGTCTCGGCCTTGGTGTGCGCCGCCAGCGCCGCATCGACAGCGACCTGTGCGAAATTCTTCGGCAACTGGCCCTCGACGCGGCGCACGTATTCGAGTGCGAGTTCCGGGTAGGCCTTGCCGTAGGCCTCGAAGGCGTCGACCCATGTCGATTCGGCAGCCAGGCCGCTGTGGCGCGCGTCCCATTGCTCGTAGACGGTTTCGGGGATCACGAACGGCTCCGACGTCCAGCCCAGCGCTTCGCGCGTCAGCTTGATCTCTTCAGCACCCAGCGCCTCGCCATGCGCTTTGGCCGTGCCACCGCGGTTCGGCGAGCCCTTGCCGATGGTGGTCTTGCAGCAGATCAGCGTCGGCTTGTCGGCCAACTTGGCCTTGGCGATGGCCGCGTCGACCGCGTCGACATCGTGGCCGTCGACGTTGGCGATGACGTTCCAGCCGTACGACGCGAAGCGCTTCGGCGTGTCGTCGATGAACCAGGGCTTCACTTGGCCGTCGATGCTGATGCCGTTGTCGTCGTAGAGCGCGATCAGCTTGTTCAGCTTCCAGGCGCCGGCCAGTGCGCAGGCCTCGTGGCTGATGCCTTCCATCAGGCAGCCGTCGCCGAGAAAGGCGTAGGTGTGGTGGTCGACGACGGTGTGGCCGGGCCGGTTGAATTCGGCCGCCAGCAGCTTCTCAGCCAGCGCGAAGCCGACCGCGTTGGTGATGCCCTGGCCCAGCGGGCCGGTGGTGGTCTCGACGCCCGGCGTGATGCCGACCTCGGGATGGCCCGGCGTCTTGCTGTGCAGCTGTCGAAAGTTGCGCAACTCGCTCATAGGCAGCGCATAGCCGCTCAGGTGCAGCAGCGCGTAGATCAGCATCGAGCCGTGACCGTTGCTCAACACGAAGCGGTCGCGGTCGGCCCAGTGCGGGTTGCCGGGGTTGTGCTTGAGGTGCCTGCTCCACAAGGCCACCGCGATGTCGGCCATGCCCATCGGCGCGCCGGGGTGGCCGGAATTGGCCTGCTGCACGGCGTCCATCGCCAGGGCACGGATGGCGTTGGCCATCAGGGAGGTGGAGTGGTTTGACGCAGTGAAAGCCATGCGGGTCCCTGAGGTGGCGGTCGATAGAAACCCTAGATTCTAGGAGGCCTCGATAATTTGCCGAATGCCGTGTTTCACCCCCACCGCTGTCCTCGACAGCCGCCCCTCGAGCGCTCCCCGGTGAAAGCCATCGTGCTGGCGGCTGGCCGGGGCGAGCGCATGCGCCCGCTGACCGATGTAACGCCTAAACCGTTGCTGCCGGTGCACGGCAAGCCGCTGATCGAATGGCACCTGGACGCGCTGGCGCGCGACGGCATCCGTGAAGTGGTCATCAACACGGCTTGGCTGGAAAACCAGATCATCGACACGCTCGGCGACGGCGCTCGTTTCGGCCTGGCGCTGCATTACTCGCAAGAAGGCCGCGACCACGGCGGTGCACTCGAAACCGCCGGTGGCATCGCGACCGCGCTGCCGCTGCTGCGCGGTGCGGCCGATGCAGACTGCTTCTGGGTCGTGTCGGGCGACATCCACATGCCGGGCTTTCGCTTCAACGCCGCGGTGGCACAGCGTTTCGCCGCCAGCGACCGGCTCGCGCACTTGTGGCTGGTGCCGAACCCGCCGTACCACCCACAAGGCGATTTCGGACTCGCCGCCGACGGGCTGGGGCTGGCCGACAGCGCGGGCCCCGACGGCCAACGCTGGACCTACGCGAACATCGCGCTGTGCCGCGCTGCTCTGTTCGACGGCATCGCGCCCGGCACCCGGGCCGCGCTCGGCCCGCTGCTGTTCAGTGCGATGCGGGCGCGGCGCGTGACCGCCGAGGTCTACCGCGGCCGGTGGGAAAACGTCGGCACGCCGGCTCAGTGGGAGGCGCTGAACGCCACCGGCGCCTGACCAGCATCCGGGCACTGGTTGACCTCCAGCGACAAGTGCACCAGCGCCGGATAGCCGGCCAGCCGCGCGCGGTAGTCGGCCGACGTAAGCGGCACGTCGGCGACGATGCTGGCGATGGCGGCGTACTGCTGGCGGCCGACGCGCCACAGGTGCAGGTCGGCCACCCGGGCATCGCCGTCGGACTCGATGGCGGTGCGGATCTGATCGACCAGCGGATGGTCCATCTCGCGGTCGAGCAGCACCGCCGCGGTCTGACGCAGCAGCCCAACCGACCACACCCCGATCACCGCTGCGCCCAGCACGCCGACCAGCGGATCGAGCCATTGCCAACCCAGCCACAAGGCCGCGGCAAGCGCCAGGATCGCGAGCACCGAGGTCAGCGCGTCGGCCAGCACATGCACATAGGCGGCGCGCAGGTTCAGGTCGTGGCCACCGTCGGCGGTGGCGATGGGGGGGTCGGTGTGCGCGTGGGCGGCATGGTTGTGCTCATGCGCGTGGCCATGGGCGCGCTCGTGTGCATGACCATGACCGTCCGATGCGGCGGGGCTATGGTCATGCCCGTGGGGTGCGTCATCGGCACCGTGCAGCAGCCACGCCGACACCAGGTTGACCGCCAGGCCAATGCAGGCCACCCACAGCGCGGTGGCCGCATCGATCGGTGTGCCGTGCCACAGCCGCAAGGCCGACTCGAACCCGATGCCCACCGCCACCATCGCCAGCACCAGCGCACTGGCAAAGCCGCCCAGCACCTCGATCTTCCAGGTGCCGAAGGCGTAGCGGCTGTCGCGCGCATGGCGCCGCGCCAACGCGTAGGCCACCGTGGCCACACCGAGCGCCAGCGCATGCGTGCCCATGTGCCAGCCATCGGCCAGCAGCGACATCGAACCCGTCAGCCAGCCGCCGATGATCTCGGCCACCATCGTGACCAGCGTCACCACCAGCACGGCGCGGGTGCGGGCTTCGCCACGGCGGTTGCCGCTGTCGAACACATGGCTGTGCTGCCAGGGGCTGAGGTCGTGGGTGTGGGTGTTCATGGGCGTGAAGGGTCGAACACAGGGGACACAGGGCGACGGCAGCGCATGCGCATGTGCCAAGCGTAAACGAGCAGGCAGATTGACCGGGAAACCCTCTGCAGAAAATCGTGCAAAGGACATGCGGTGAAGCGGCCTGCAGCCCCTGGCTATAGTGCCTTCATGAGTTCCAAGCCCTACGCCGCCCGGCGCGCTCAGCTGGCCGAGCGACTGCGCGCCGCCGGCAGTGGCGTGGCCCTGCTGCCCACCGCACCGGAACGCCCGCGCAATGCCGACAGCGACCACCCTTACCGCCACGACAGTCATTTCCACCATCTGACCGACTTCGACGAGCCGCAGGCTTGGCTGGTGCTGCGCAGTGATGGACACAGCACCTTGTTCTGCCGCCCGGCCGACCCGGAGCACGCGGTGTGGCACGGACACCGGCTCGGCACCGAGGCGGCGCCGGAGGTGCTGGGCGTCGATGCAGCGCTGCCGATCGGCAGCCTGAACGAGGCCATGCCTGCGCTGCTGGCAGGCCAGGGCGCGGTGTGGTTCCCCTTCGGACGCCATCCCGAGTTACCCGGGCAGATCGAGGGCTGGCTGGCCACGCTGCGGACGCAGGAACGCCGCGGCATCGAATGTCCGACGCAGTGCCGCGACCTGCATCCGCTGATCGCCGAGATGCGGCTGGTCAAGGACGCCGGCGAGCTGGCGACGATGCGCCGCGCGGCGTCGATTTCCGCCGCTGCGCACCGGCGTGCGATGCGCTACTGCGCGCAGCGCTTCCGGCAGGGTGCCTCGGCGGTGCACGAGTACGAGATCGAGGCCGAGCTGCTGCACGAATTCCGCCGCCACGGCGCGCAAAGCACGGCCTACCCGAGCATCGTCGCCGCCGGCGCCAACGCCTGCGTGCTGCACCATCCGGCGGGCCCCGCACGCTTGCTGCCCGACGAGCTGTGCCTGGTCGATGCGGGCTGCGAACTCGATGGCTACGCCAGCGACATCACCCGCACCTTCCCGGCCAACGGCTGCTTCAGCGGACCGCAGCGCACGCTGTACGAACTGGTGCTGGCCGCGCAGCAGGCCGCGATCGATGCGACAAGGCCTGGTCTGCGCCAGCGCGATGCGCACCATGCGGCCGTGCGCGTTCTGGCGCAGGGCCTGCTCGACCTCGGCCTGCTGTCGCGCGAGACCCATGGCGGGGTCGACGACGTGATCGCCAGCGCCGCATACCGGGCCTTCTACATGCACGGCACCGGGCACTGGCTGGGGCGCGATGTACACGACGTCGGCGAGTACCTGTCGCAGGGTGAAGCCCCGATCGAGCAGCCCGACGGTCTGGGCGGCACGGTGGTCAAGCGGCCGTCACGGGTGCTTTGCCCCGGCATGGTGGTGACGCTGGAGCCCGGCCTGTACGTGCGGCCCGCGCCCGGTGTGCCCGAGCGCTACTGGAACATCGGCATCCGGGTGGAAGACGACGCCATCGTCACCGACAGCGGCTGCGAACTGATCAGCCGCGGCGTGCCGGTGGAGCCGGACGAGATCGAAGCGTGGATGCGCGACTGAGTGGTGCGCCAACCGAAGGGACTCTCGCCCGCACTACGATGCGCGAGCTGCACAACTTGCCGGTGAAAGCGACGTGACTGCCCTCGAATCTGCCCCGCCCTCTGCTGCATCGGTGGTCAACCGTCCGCTGCGGCTGGCCGTCGTCGGCGCCGGGCCGGTGGGCCTGTCGCTCGCGTTACAGGCCGCACGGGCGCTGCCGCTGGCGCAGATCAGCCTGTTCGACACCCGGGCGTTCGATGCCGATGTGTCCGGCGACCCGCGCACGCTGGCGATGTCGCTCGGCAGCGTGCAACTGTTGCAGCGCCTGGGCGCCTGGCGCGACGAGGTGGCGCAGCCGATCACCGAAGTGCATGTGTCGCAGCAGGTGCCGTCGCTCGTGGGCCTGGTCGGCGGGATCGTCGGCGCGTGGCTCGGGCGCCCGTTCGATGAACCGCAGGTGCGCATCCGCGCGTCGGACACTGGCGTGGCGATGCTGGGGGCGGTGCTTTCTTACGGCAGCGTCACCGCCGCGCTGCAACAAGCGTGGATGCAAGCGAGTGACGCCGAACCGCATCGACTGGTCAGCCGGTTCGCCACGCCGGTGCGTTCGTTGAAAGCGCTGGGCTCGGGCGGTGTCGAGGTCGACGCCGACATCGCCGAGGCCTTCGATCTGGCAGTGATCGCCGAAGGCGGCGTCTTCGCCGAGCAGGCGCGCAAGGCGATCACGCGCGACTATGGCCAGGTGGCCTGGGTGGGCCATGTGACGCTGGACGGCGCTCGTGCTGGCGTGGCCTACGAGCGCTTCACCCGCCACGGCCCAGCCGCGCTGCTGCCCTTGGCGCCCGGCCGTGCCGCGCTGGTGTGGTGTGTCGCCGGCGACGACGACCCAGTGGCCGAACTGAACGACGCGCAGCGCTGCAGCGTGCTGAACACGATCTTCCCGGCCGAGGCGGGCCGCATCACCGACATCAGCTCCATGAAGCGCTTTCCCTTAGGCTTGAACGCCGAACGCAGCCTGACGGGCGATGCGGACGGCCACATCGTGCGCATCGGCAACGCCGCGCAAACGCTGCATCCGGTGGCGGGGCAGGGGCTGAACCTCGGCTTGCGCGACGCCTTCGTGCTGGTGCGCGCGCTGTCGCGTTCGGCCGATGTGGATCAGGCGTTGCGCAGGCTGAATCGACAGCGCGCCCCCGATCGCTGGGCGACGATCGCTGCGACCGATTTCCTCGCGCGCAGCTTCACCTGGCAGTTTCCGGGCGCCGGCACGGCGCGCGGTCTGGGGCTGGCGGCCTTGCAGACGGTCTCGCCGCTGAAGTCGGCGCTGACGCGGCAGATGATGTACGGGCAGCGCTGAAGCTTCAGACTGCGGGCTGCGGATCGAGCACAACCCGGCCCGCGGCCGCGGCACGCAGGCGCTCGCAGCCGGCCCACACATCCTCGGAGCGGAATGCGCCCTCGATCAACGGCAGCAGGCGCTTGCTGTTGGCACGCAAGATGATCTGCTTGACCGACGCGATCTGCGACGGATGCATTGAAAAGCTGCGCAGACCCATGGCCAGCAGCACCTCGGTGAACGCGGCGTCGCCGGCCATCTCACCGCACACGCTGACAGACTTGCCCGCCTTCCTCGCCTGGCGGATCACGCTTTCGATCAGCGTGAGCACCGCCGGATGCCAGGGGTCGTACAGGT
>JANXTP010000438.1 GCA_025352345.1 Burkholderiales bacterium
GAAGAAGAAGGCGGCCTCACGGTCAGCTTCGGCGCGAGCGGCCTGCTCGGCGGCCTCGCGTTCGGCACGCAGCCTGACGTCGGCGCTGGACGACGGCCGCGCCGGGTCCAGCGCATGGACATCGCTGACGGTGTCGAGCTCCGAAGCGCTGCGCGACGGCGGCGCCGAAGCCCGTGCAGCGTCCCTGTCGGCACGTTCGCTTCGGGCCGCGGGTCGCCGCGCGCGCCGCCGGATCAACTGCACCACCACCAGCAGCACCAGCGCCGCAGCAGCGCCCCATAAAAGGTAATCGTCCATCGCCGCCCGGACCTCCATCCGTCACTGACCACCAGCCGCGCCGAGCGTAATGGCGCTGCGGCCCCCCGACGTATCACGATGTTTCAATTTGCAGCACAAATGAAAGGGAATGTGCGGAATTGCCGACTGGCTACGATCGCCTCCTTCACCACGCGGGCCGATGATGGTCGTTTTTCAACCGAAGGGTCTGATCGAAGCGCTGCTGGCCGCGCTGTTGCGCACCTCGCTGCAGTGGCTGCTGAAGCCGGTATTCTCGCCGCGCTTTTCCATCGGCTTCCAGCGGCGCTGGCTGAGCGCAATGTCACGCAGCCAGCGGATGCCGAAGGGCGTGTCGGTCGAGGCCGCAACGGTCGGCGGTGTGCTCGGCGAATGGCTGAGCTCGACGCAGGCGCCCAGCGCGCCACCGGGTGTCGTGCTCTACCTGCACGGCGGTGCCTTCTGCATCGGCTCGCCAGCGACGCACCGCGCGTTGACCGCGCGACTGGCACTCGTCACTGGGCTGCCGGTGTTCGCACTCGACTACCGGCTGGCGCCCGAGCACCGCCACCCGGCTGCGCTCGATGACGCCATCGCTGCGTTTCACGCGCTGAGCACCGAAGGCGAAGGCGTGGCCCGCCCGGTCATCCTCGCCGGCGATTCCGCCGGCGGCGGGCTGGCGCTGTCGACCGCCCTGGCGCTGCGCGACAGCGGCGCGCGGCTACCCGCTGCGCTGGTGCTGCTGTCGCCGTGGGTCGATCTGGCGATGCGCGATGCGCCTGCCGCCGAGCCACCCGGCGAGGCGATGCTCAGCGTCGCCTGGGCCACCGCCTGCGCCGCGCATTACCTGGGCGATGCCACCTCGGCCGATGCACCGCCGGTATCGCCGCTGTTCGCCGACCTGAACGGCCTGCCGCCCACGCTGATCCAGGCCGGCACCGACGAGCTGCTGCACAGCCAGGCGATGCAACTCGAAGCGGCGCTGCAGGCCGCCGGCGTCGAGACGCGCTGCGAGATCACTGCCGGGCGCTGGCATGTGTTCCAGACCCACGGTGGCGTGCTGCCCAGCGCCGACGAGGCGATCGAGCGCATCGCCCGCTTCGTGATACCGCCGCTGGCCACCACCCACGCCGCCCCGAAGACAGCCGACCACGAGGTGGTGATCCTCGGCGCGGGCATGTCCGGGCTTTGCGCCGGCGCCAAGCTCAAGCAGGCTGGCATCCACGACTTCGTGATCCTGGAAAAGCAACCGGGGCTGGGCGGCACCTGGTGGGACAACACCTACCCGGGCGCGCACGTCGATGTGCCGGCGCCGGCGTATTCGTTTTCCTTCGCGCCCAACCCCGACTGGACCCGCCGCTTCGCCAGCGCACCCGAGATCCAGGCTTACATGCAGCGGGTGGCTGCGCGCTTCGGGCTGCTGGCGCACCTGCGCCTGGGCACACGAATCACCGACGCGGCCTTCGACGACGCCACCGGACGCTGGCAAATCAACACCGAGCTAGGTGATGGTTCCACAGCGGTGCTGCGTTCGCGCTTCTTCATGTGCAGCTCCGGGCCGCTCAGCCGGCCACGCTGGCCGGACATCCCGGGTCTGGACGACTTCCAGGGGCAGCGGCTGCATTCGGCGCGCTGGGATCACAGCGCGGTGCTGCGCGGCCAGCGCATCGCGGTGATAGGCACCGGCTCGACCGCCTCACAGCTGGTGCCGCCGGTTGCAGAACAGGCGCAGAAGCTGCACCTGTTTCAGCGCACCGCCAACTGGGTGCTGCCACGGATGGACCGCCGCTACACCGCGCTCGATCGCGCGCTGGCGCACCTGCCTCCGTATGCGGCGATGGTGCGCTGGAACTGGGCGCAGGTGCTCGAATGGGGCCGGCGCGGCTTCGAGGACGGCACGCTGGCACGCCGCGGGCTGCTGGCCACCGCGGCCACGCACCGCAAGCGCCAGGTCCGCGACGAGGCCTTGCGCCAGCGACTGACACCGAGCTACCCGCTGGGCTGCAAGCGCATCATCTATTCGAACGATTTCTACCCGACCTTGTGCCGGCCGAATGTCGAGTTGGTGACCGAGGCGATCGAGCGCATCACCGCGCACGGCATCGTCACCGCCGATGGCCACGAGCGGCCGATCGATGCGCTGGTCTGCGCCACCGGCTTCGACGTCGTGCATTCCTTGTCGGCCATCCGCATCACCGGCCTGCAGGGTCGCACACTCGCAGACACCTGGGCCGATGGCCCCGAGGCCTACCACGGCATCACGGTGTCGGGCTTCCCGAACCTGTTCCTGATGCTGGGCCCGAACACCGCCACCGGCCACACCTCGACGCTGCTGTACATCGAGCCCGAGGTCGACCATGCGATTGCCTGCATGCAGGCGGTGCGCGACGGTGATCACCGCTGGATCGAGGTGCGGCCCGAAGCGATGCGTGAGCACAACCGCGGCCTGCAGGCGCGCCTGGCCACCTCGGTGTGGAGCCAGTGCCGCAGCTGGTACCGCCTCGACAATGGCCGGGTCTTCGCGCTGTTCCCGGGCTACACCCGCGAGTACGTCAACGCGGTGCGGCAGCCCGACCTCGCTGCTTACGCCTTCGATGAGCACCGCGCCCCGATCAACTCTCCTTGAAAGGCATCCGCTTGAAACGCGCTGTAGGGGCCGTCTCCGGCGTGTTGCTGGTGTTGCTGGCTGGCTTCTGGTTGTGGACACCAGACCAGGACCTGCCCTCTCTGGAGGCCCGTTACCTGGCGGCGCCAAGCGACCTCTGCGAGGTCGACGGCATGCGACTGCACCTGCGCGACAGCGGGCCGAAGGGCGCGCCAGCCGTCATCATGATCCACGGCTTCGGTGGCAGCCTGCACAGCTGGGAGCCGTGGGCGCAGGCGCTGTCGGTAGACCACCGCGTGATCCGCTTCGACCTGCCGGGCTGCGGCCTCAGCGCACCGGACCCGAGCGGCAACTACAGCGATGCACGCAGCATGCAGTTGCTGCTCGCGCTGATGGACCAGCGGGGCATCGCACGCGCCAGCATCGTCGGCCATTCGATCGGTGGGCGCATCGCCTGGACCTTCGCCGCGATGCACCCGGAGCGGGTGGTCAAGCTGGTGCTGGTCGCGCCCGATGGCTTCGCGAGCCCGGGCTTCGAGTACGGCCGGGCGCCCGAGGTACCAGTCACTGCCCTGCTGATGCGCTATGCGTTGCCGAAGCCGCTGCTGCGCATGAGTTTGGAACCCGCCTACGCGAATGCGTCGTTCCTGAGCGATGCGCTGACGACGCGTTACCACGACCTGATGCTGGCCCCGGGCAGCCGCGACGCGCTGATCGCGCGGATGCGGCAAACCACGCTGGTCGACCCGGTCCCGCTGCTGCAGCGCATCCAGGCCCCGACCTTGCTGGTGTGGGGTGAGGCCGATGCGATGATTCCGTTTGCCAATTCGGCGAATTACCTGAAGGCAATCGCGCACGTCACGTTGTTCTCGCTGCCTGGCGTTGGCCACCTGCCGCAGGAAGAGGCGGCACAAAAGTCGCTTCCTGCAGTGCGCAACTTCTTGAGGTGAGCCGAGGCCGATGCGGCTCGGCGCGACGGTGTCAAGCCCAAGCCCACAAAGCAGCGACGTGCATCGCCTGCCAGGTCAGCAGCGCCGCGGTATCGCGGGCAACATCCCTTGCATGGTTGAAGCGGAAACTCAAGTCCACAGCAACCTGCACGCAGGATCATCGGTGTCGCAGGTGGCCACCGAGATCCCGTCCGACATGGTCGGCGAGTTGCGCTCGGATCACGCCGGTGAAAGCGGCGCGGTGTGGATCTACCACGGGGTGCTGGCCATCACCCGCGATGCAGGCGTGCGTGACTTCGCGCGCCGCCACCGCGCGACCGAGCAGCGTCACCTGGACCTGGTCGAGCAACTGCTGCCGGCATCTCGGCGCAGCCGGCTGCTGGTGCCCTGGCGTGCCGCGGGCTTTCTGACCGGCGCACTGCCCGCGCTGTTCGGCCCGCGTGCCGTGTACGCGACCATCGCCGCGGTGGAGACCTTCGTCGACCGGCACTACCAGCAGCAGATCGACCGCCTCGCCGACCGCCCGGAACACGCCGCCTTGCGGTCGTTGCTGCTCGAATGCCAGGCCGACGAATGCGAACACCGCGACGAGGCCCTGTTGCACGGTGTGACGCCACCCGGCCCGGTGCTGCGAGTCTGGTGTGCGCTGGTCGGGGCCGGATCGGCCGGGGCCGTGCACATCGCGCGGCGGCTCTGACCGCAGGTCACTGGCGTCAAGTCGGCGCGCCAGCGGCCGATACCCCACAGATGACTCCATCAATTCGGTGAGCCTGACATGAACAGGCCGCTTGCCAGCGCATTCTGCTCATCAGACCAGGTCACCGTCGTGCCAGTGATCGGTGATCGACCTGAGCGCCGTCTGCGCTGGGCGCTGCATGGCAGCTTGCTGCTGATGGCGATGGCGATGGCCACAGCCGGCAGGCTGCATGCCATCTTCGGTGCGACGCTGTCCCTCACCCTGGCGCTGGGTGTGGTCGAACCAGCGGTTCGTTTCTGGCGCCGTCAGTACCAGCGATTGGCGGGCGAGGCGACTCAGCTTGAATGGCTGGCGCTGGTGGCCAAGCGCACGAACAACCTGGTGATCATCACCGACGCCGCGCGGCGCGTCGTCTGGGTCAACGATGCGTTCGTGCGCGTGTCGGGCTACACGCTCGCCGAAGCCCTCGGCCGCAAACCGGCAGAGCTGCTGCAGACCTCGGCCACCGACCACACCACCGTACAGACCATGCGGGCCGCATTGGACGCAGAACAAGGCGTGCGCGTCGAGTTGCTCAACCGGAGCAAGAGCGGCATCGACTACTGGCTGGACATCGACATCCAGCCACTGCACGATCCGAGTGGCGGGCTGACCGGATTTATCGCCGTCGAGATGGACATCACCGCGAAGGTGCTGCTGCGGCAACGCCTGCGCACGCTGTTCCATACCTTGCCCGCGGGCGTGGTCGAGCAGGACGCTTCTGGCGCCATCGTCGATTCGAACCTCGCCGCCGAGGAGGTGCTGGGCCTGACACGTGACCAACTGTTGGGCTGCGTCTCGCTGGACGGCCGCTGGCGCACGGTGCGCGACGACCTGAGCCCGTACCCGAGCGACAACTATCCGATCACCCGCTCCCTGCGCGACGGCGTCAGCGTGCGCGGCGAGAGCATGGGCCTGCTGACGCCGCAGGGCGATCAGCGCTGGCTACTCATCAACAGCGATCCACTGCGCAACATGGTTGGTAAGGTGACCGGTTCAGTGGCCTGCTTCGTCGACGTGACCGAGCAGCGTACCCAGCGCATCTTGCTGCAGCTGGCGCTGAAAGCCGCCGACATCGGTACCTGGCAATGGCGTGTGGACACCGACGAGCGCGAGTGGAGCGAGGCGAGCTGCGCGATGCTGGGCTACGCGGTCGAGGAATTCAGGCCGCAGCTGGCGACTTGGCGGGAACGCATCCACCCCGAGGATCGCCCCAGATTCCATGCCGTGCTGAATGCGCACCTGATGGACCAGAGCCTGCCCTACCGCTGCGAAGTTCGGGTGCGCCACCGCGACGGTCATTGGGTCTGGGTGCACATCCTGGGTACGGTGGCCGAACTGGACCAGGCTGGCCAGATGCGTCGCATGGTCGGTGTGCAGATCGACATCAGCGATCGCAAGCGGCAGGAGCAGCAACTGCAGATCTCCGCCACGACCGACTCGCTGACCGGCCTGCCCAACCGCGCCGCGCTGATGCTGCGGCTGCAGCACACCGTCGACCACCGCGACAGCGCCTCCGATCGCCACTTCGCCCTGCTGTTCCTCGACTTCGACCGCTTCAAGCAGGTCAACGACAACCTGGGCCACGCCGCCGGCGACGAGTTGCTGCGACAGATCGCGCTGCGCCTGGTCGGCGCACTGCGGCCGATCGAAGACACGAGCCCCGGGCGATCCGACGGGCGGCAGACCGTGGCTCGCCTGGGCGGTGACGAGTTCGTCGTGCTGCTCGACAGACTGCCCAAGCCGCACGACGCGTGCGCGATCGCCGAACGGCTGTTGCAGGTGCTGTCGCGGCCTTACGAGGTTCTGGGCCATCGGGTGCATTCCAGCGCCAGCATCGGCGTGGTCACCTCGGCGCATGCGTTCGACGGCGCCGACAGCCTGCTGCGCGACGCCGACACCGCGATGTACGAGGCCAAGCAGAGCGGACGCGGACGCTGGGTGATGTTCGAGCCACGCATGCACGAACAGGTCAGCCGCCGCGCCAACGCCGAAGCCGACCTGCACGATGCGCTCGAACGCGACGAGCTGTTCGTCGTCTACCAGCCGGTGCTGGCGCTCGACGATCCGCTGGGCGAGCGCGGCTGTGCAGGTGTCGAGGCGCTGGTGCGCTGGCGCCATCCCGAGCGCGGCATCGTGCCGCCGGTGCAGTTCATTTCGGTGGCCGAGGAGTCCGGCCTGATTGGCGCGCTCGGCCAGTTCGTGTTGCGCAGCGCCTGCCGGCAGTTCATGCGCTGGCGCCTGACCCTGGGCGACCGCGCCCCGACGATGCTGGCGGTCAACCTGTCGATCGCACAGCTGCGTCAGGGCGTCCTGGTCGACGAGGTGCGTTGTGCGCTGGCCGAGAGCGCGATGCCCGCCGCGGCCTTGCAGTTGGAAGTCACCGAAAGCCTCGCGGCACAAGACCCGCTGGTGCAATCGCGTCTGCGTGAACTGAAAACGCTGGGCGTGAAGCTGGCGCTGGACGATTTCGGCACCGGCTACTCCTCGCTGGCCTGCCTGCACCAGTTGCCGGTGGACACCGTCAAGATCGACCGCTCCTTCGTTGTTGAAGCAGAACGCAGCGAATACCACCGCGCGCTGATCGAGGCCACGGTCCGCGTGGCCCGCACGCTGCGCATGACCACCGTGGCCGAAGGCATTGAGACCACCGGGCAGGCGGCGTTGATCACCACCCTGGGCTGCGACCGGGGCCAGGGCTATCTGTACAGCCGGCCGCTGGAGGCCGATGCCCTGTCCGACTGGCTCGCCGCGCGTGCACCGCTGTGCAATGTGATCAACCTGCCAATCAGGCCGCGTCCGATGACGGCCGGCTCCTGACGCTGCGCCGCCGCAGCGGCGGCGCAGCGCTCACTGCATGAACCAGCCGTGACTGACGACCAGCGACTGGCCGGTCAGCGCGTTCGAGTTGAAGCCGGCGAACAGCAGCGCGACCTCGGCCACGTCCTGCACGGTGGTGAATTCACCGTCGACGGTTTCCTTCAGCATCACCTTCTTGATCACGTCGTCCTCGCTGATGCCGAGGGCCGCTGCTTGCTCGGGAATCTGCTTGTCGACCAGCGGCGTGCGCACGAAGCCGGGGCAGATCACATTGGCACGGATGCCGTGCTTGCCGCCTTCCTTGGCCACCGTCTTGCACAGGCCGATCAGCCCGTGCTTCGCGGTCACGTAAGCCGACTTCAGCAGTGAGGCTTCCTTCGAGTGCACCGAGCCCATGTAGATGATGCTGCCGCCTTGGCCCGAGGCCTTCATGTGCGGCACGCAGGCCTTGGTGGTCAGGAAGGCGCCATCGAGGTGGATCGCCAGCATCTTTTTCCAGTCGGCGAAGGGAAAGTCCTCGACCGGGTGCACGATCTGGATCCCGGCATTGCTGACCAGCACATCGACACCGCCATACGCCGCCACCACTGCCGCGACCGCGGCGTTGACCTGGTCTTCGCTGGTCACGTCCATCGCCACCGCCATCGCCGTGCCGCCGGCCTTCGTGATCTCGTCGGCAGTGGCCTGCGCCGCCACCAGGTTCATGTCGGCGATGGCGACCTTGCCGCCCTCCCTGGCGTAGACGATGGCGATTTCCTTGCCGATGCCGCTGGCGGCGCCGGTGACGATGCAGACTTTGTCCTGGAGCTTCATGGGGTGCTTTCGATGAGAGGGAGTAAGGGGGTTCAGGCCGGCGGATCACACCAGGTAGTCGTGGATCACGCGGCCCATGCCGAGCGTCATGTCGGTCAGCATGTGGGTGCAGGAGACCACCTCCCGCACCGGCAGCTGCGCCACCGGTGCCAGCGCGTGATGCGCCAGTTCGAGCGCGGCCGGGCCGGTCCAGGCGCCCTTGACGGTGACGTCTTCGAGAAAGTATTCGACCAGTTCGCAGATGCGCGGGCTGCCATCGACGTGCGGGATGATCTTCAGCAGGTAGTTCGGCTTCAACAGACCGGCCAGCACCGGCGCCACATCGAGGGCGCGGTGCTTGTAGCCCATCGTCGCCGTGGCCACTCGCACCGAGCCGTAGTCGAGGGTGCACAGCAGCGTGTCCTTCTCGACCGCCCAGGCGGGCGCGGCAAGCTTCTTCGGGAAACCCCAGAGCTCGCGGCCGCCGGCGATCGGCGCCTCGTCGTTCAGGTACATCGAGTGCACATAGCCGCCGGCGATGCCGTTGAAGCTGACCGGGATCACCTGACCGCTTTCGGTGTAATCGCCGAAGCCGGTGGAATCGGGCATGCGGATGAATTCGTACTTGACCAGTGGCTCGGTGATCTGCAACGGCTCGGGCACCACGGCGCGCAAGGCATCGGGGTCGGTGCGATAGACCACCACCAGAAACTCCCGGTTGACGAAGCGGTACGGACCCGGCGGGAACGCGGGGCTGGTCAGCGGCATCGCGAAGGCCGTGCGTTTCACGTCGGCAATGTTCATCGGTGCGGTCGCGGTGGGATCGGGTGGGGAGGGCTCAGATAAACGACAGGCTGTCCGAGTTGAGGTCGAACACATGCACTCCGTGGGCGTTGTGCTCGCGATTCAGCCAACGCGGGTCATGCAAGGTGTGCGCCATGTCGGCGCGGCCGGCATCCCAGTGTTCCTGCATCGACAGGCGCGAGAACTCGTAATCCTTGGACTGACTTTCGTAGTGCTTGCTGCGGTAGATAAGGTGCACCACATCGATCGCGCTCTCGCAGCGCACGCGCGACAGCGCGCGCACGTCGGGGTCGTCGCGCCATTCGGGCGGCAGCTTCGCGACCAGCCGTTGCGCGGCCAGCGCGATCACCTGGCGGTCCAACTCGTTGGAGGTGTTGAGCCGGGTGCGGCTGGAAAAGCGGATGTCCTTCTCGCGCTCGGTCACTTCGCCCAGATTCTTCGGCAGCGCGCCGCGCGCCGCGAACAGATCGACCTGAAACACCACGCGGCGGCGCTTGCCTGGCTGGTCCAGCACGTACTGCAGAGGGGTGTTCGACACCAGGCCACCGTCCCAATAGTGCTCGCCGTCGATCTCGACCGGCGCGAAGCCCGGCGGCAGTGCGCCGCTGGCCATGATGTGGCGCGCGTCGATGGTCTGCTTGGCCGAATCGAAGTATTCGAAATTGCCGGTGCGCACATTGACCGCGCCGACCGACAGCCGCACCGCGCCGGCGTTGATGCGATCGAAATCGACCAGCCGTTCCAGGGTGGCGGCCAGCGGCGAGGTGTCGTAGTAGCTGATTGCTTCGAGGGTGCCCGCGGGCTGGAATGGTGCTGGCGGGAAGCGCGGCTTGAAGAAGCCGGGCACGCCGAACAGCATCACCTGCGAGGCGTGGGACTCGTTCAAGGCTTCGCGGGCGTTCGCGGTGGTGCTGGCCCCGATCAACGGAGTCGGCAGCGCCGAGCTGACCAGCTCCCAGAACTCGCACAGCCGGGCCACCCGGTGTGCGGCTGCGTTGCCGGCGATCAACGCCGCGTTGATCGCCCCGATCGAGATGCCGGCGACCCAGGTCGGCTCCCGGTACACCTTGGCCAGCGACTCGAACACGCCCGCCTGGTAGGCACCCAGCGCGCCACCGCCTTGCAGCACGAGGATCGCCTCCTCGTCGGCCTTGACCGGCGCCGTCGCGGGTGAACCCGAATTGCGGCGGCGGGACGCTGAAACGGAGGATTTGTTCATCGGCTGCATTCTGGGCTGTTTTGATGACCGCCCGCGCGAAGAGACACTCCGCCACGGCGCAGATCAATCATCAATGATCTCGATTTGGCGTCGATCCCCTGCTGAGGCGGACCAGTCTGGGTCTTGCCCGCATCGTGCCTCGCCAGGGTGCCGCTGCCTCCGCATCACCGGGATCACATCGCATGACCACCGACACCCGTGCCACGATCCTGATCGTCGATGACGACCCCAATAACCTGTTCGCCCTGAACGAGTTGCTTTCGCCCCCAATACCGGGTGCCCGCCGCGATTTCAGGGGAGACGGCGTGCCGTGTGGCCATGAGCACGCCGCGGCCTGACCTGATCCTGCTCGATGTGATGATGCCGAGGCTGGACGGCTACGCAGCGCTGGCAAGCGCTGCGTCAAAGCCCGATCACCCGCGACATCCCAGTGGTCTTTTTGACCTCGCTCGGTGATGCATCAGACGAGGAGCGTGGCTTCAACCACGGCGCCAGCGACTACATCACCAAGCCGCTGAAGCCGGCGGTGGTGCTGGCCCGCGAATGGCGCCATGATCGCCATGCCGCGCTCGTAGCCGAAGTGGCACGCCGCATGGCGGAGAGCGACCTGACGCAACGCGTGACGATCCGCGCACTGGCCCACTCGGCCGAAGCGCGCGATCCGGCAGTTGTCGGGCTGGGCCGACATTCCGATCCTGGCGCTCACGGCCAACGCCTTCGACGCCGATCGCCGGACCTGCCAGACCGCCGGCATGAACGACTTCATCGCCAAGCCGATGGACGCGGACGTCCTGTACCAGACCTTGCTGAAATGGCTGAGCGGCCGGCCGTTTAGGATCACAGGGTTCCCGAGCCCCCCCATGGACCACCCTGATCGCATCGAAAACCGGTTGACCGATCTGGAGGTCAAGGCCAGTTTCACCGAAGACATGCTGGACCAGCTGAACCAGGTGATCGTCAAGCAGCAGGGCCAGATCGACCAGCTGCAGCGCGTGCTGAGCGAGTTGCGTGAGCGCCGCCCCGCTGCTGACGATGTGGCGCTCCGCAGCCTGCGCGACGAACTGCCACCGCATTACTAGCCGCGCGTCGGACAACCACGTGACGACCGACAGCGAGTTCACCGCGCTGCGCCTGACACAGGCGCACCGGGAACATCGCACCCAACCGGCAGCCCCGCTGGCCGACGCCGCCGCGGCCTATGCGGCGCAGGTCCAGGTGGCCCGCGCGCTCGGCTGGTTCGGCAGTGCCACGCCGCTTCACTGGAAGTCCGGTGGCGCGTCGCGTGAGGCCGCCATCACCCACGCGCCGCTGCCGCCGGCTGGCGTCCGGGCCAGCCCGGCCCATCCCAGTGCGTGGCCCTTCACGCCGCTGGGCATCGAAGCCGAAGTGGCGCTGCGGTTGCGCGAGCCGGTCGATGCCGCGCGCGCCGCAGTACTGGACCTGGACAGCGCGCGGGCCCTGATCGATGCAGCGACCGTGTCGATCGAGATCGTCGCCTCGCGCTGGAACGAGGGGCCGCGGGCACCTGCCCTCGCCCAGCTGGCCGATCTGCTGTCGCATGGCGGCTTGGTGCTGGGCGCATGGGTCGCTTTCGATCCGACGCGCGAATGGGCCGCCCAGGTCTGCCGTGTGCGCACCGGCTCACAGCGAGAACTGGTGTTCCAGGGCAGCCATTCGATGGCCGACCCGGCCTTCGTTCTGCCCGACTGGCTGCGCCACGCCACGCGCGACGGCGCGGTGCTGGCCGCCGGCAGCGTCGTGACGACCGGCAGCTGGTGCGGTCTGTTGCCCGCGCAGGGTGGTGATGACATCACCGTGGCGTTCGACGGCATCGGTCAGGCTCAGCTGCGCTTGTGATGGGCAGCCTGCAGGCCAGGGTTTGTCATGGTGTTCTTTGGCGGTGATGGCGGATGATGGTCGTTCAATCTTCTCTTTGAAAGGTCCACCATGATCGAGAAGACCCGGGCCATGGCCATGACGATTCCCGACGACGCAGTGACTGGCTTCGATCATGCCTGGGGCGACACCCAAGCGAAGCTGACGCTGCTCGAATACGGCGACTACGAATGCCCGACCTGCATCCAGGCGCAGCCGCTGACGCAGCACCTCGTCGACAGCCACGGCGACCAGCTGCGCTTCGTGTTCCGTCACTTCCCGTTGTTCGAGGTGCACCCGCACGCCGAGCTGGCTGCCGAGGCCGCCGAAGCAGCGGCCGCACAGGGCCGCTTCTGGCCCATGCATCAGTTGCTGTTCACCCAGACCCATCACCTCGCGCTGCCGGCTTTGACCGGGTATGCGCAATCCATCGGGCTGGACGTGATCCGCTTCAGCGCCGAGATGGCCGATCGCGTCTACACCCAGCGGGTGCAGGAGCATCGCCGCGCCGGCCAGCACAGCGGCGTGCGCGCCACGCCAGCGTTCTTCCTTGACGGCAGACCGGTCGATGTCTCGTTCGGTTTCGAGAAGCTGGAAGCGGCGGTTCGCGCAGCGCTCAAGTCCTGACACCCGGGCTGCGGCCCCACGGGCCCTATGGTTTGGGTATTTAGTCGTTGTCCAGGACGCAAGAGGCGTTGAATCTGCCGACGCCGTGAGCGGGCCCGTTCGCACACGATCGGCGTTGACGGCCTTGCTGATCTTCGTGCCGCACATCGAGTGGCTGCGCGATCACCACTTCGGGCCCATCGGCTATGCCGTCGACACCGCGCTGGGTGCCGGTCTGGGTGCCTCGGCACGCGTCCAGGTGGCGCTGGGATGGCTGGTCGAACAACTGGTGTTCCGTGGCGGACTGGCCTTCGCACTGCTGGCCGTGGTCGCATGGCAAGTGACCAGGTCAAGCCCCCGCAGCCCACCTCGACACCGCGGGACGTGCCGCACCGCGGTCCTGCGAAAGCCCTGATCTTCGCCTGGGGCCTGTTGACGTTGTGCTTCATGCCACTGGTCGCCATCGTCCTCGGCTCATACATCCAGGGGCACTGGGGCACGGCCTTCGTCATCTTCGTGGTGCCTGCCGCGATGGAACTGGCACCCCGGGGCTTCTGGGCCAAGTCCGGCTGGATTAGGGTGATTCCGTTCTTCCTGCTGATCCAGGCGTTTCTGCTGACCCTGGAATACGTCAGCATGCGCCAGGGCCCGGTCACCTACGGCAAGCACAACCGGACCCACTTCGATGCCAAGGCGTATGCGACGGCCATCGCCGACCCGGCGCGCGCCCAGCTGGGTGGCCCGATCCGCGTGGTCAGCGGCTCGGCGAATCCAGCCGGCATCCTGGCCGTGCAACTGGTCGAGAAGCCACTCGTCCTCATCGATGGCCGTCTGGACAGAAGCCCGTGGATGTCATCCGGCCTGGTGGCGCGGTGTGGCGCGGTCGAGCTGGGCTTCACCGAGTCCGTCGACATGCCCCCAGCCGACGGAGCGATGCCGTCCGCGCCTGAGGTGAGCTACGCCCGGGTCCGCATTGACGCGGCAGACGCCCGACCCGTCGGGCCGATGCTGCCGGGCCTGTCATGGCGCGTGCGCAGGCCGGAGCCCGGCGCAGCACCATGTGAGCTGCGCTGATGACCCAGCGCGCGCGACGCTAAGGCGGCGCTAAGTTGCGAACGTCAAGATCCACCACTGACCACAGTTTTCAGTGATCCAGCGCGATGAGAACCTCAGCATGAGTCAGCACACGATCGAGCACAGCCTGAGCAAAGTGCCGGAAGTCACTCTGGTCTATTGGGTGCTCAAGATCGCCGCCACCACCCTGGGCGAGACGGCTGGCGATGCGGTCTCGATGTCCATGCACCTGGGCTACCTCGCCGCCACCGCGATCTTCGCGGCGGTCTTCATGGGCGCCGTCGTCGCGCAGATCAGGGCCCAGCGGTTCCACCCGGTGCTGTACTGGACCACCATCATCGCGACGACCACGCTGGGCACCACACTGGCGGATTTCGCCGACCGCTCGCTGGGCATCGGGTACGCCGGCGGCGCGCTGCTGCTGACGGCGCTGCTGTGCGCCTCCCTCGTGAGCTGGCAACGGTCGATGGGCTCGATCGCCATCGACACCGTCCACACACCGAAAGCGGAGCTGTTCTATTGGGTCACGATCATGGGGTCGCAAACGCTGGGAACGGCGCTGGGCGACTGGACAGCAGATTCAGCCGGCCTGGGCTATGAAGGTGGTGCGGTCGTCTTTGGCGCGCTGCTGGTGCTGGTGGTCGCGGCGTATGCCTGGACCCGCTTGTCGCACACCGCCCTGTTCTGGGCGGCGTTCGTCCTGACGCGCCCGCTCGGCGCCGTGGTCGGCGACTTTCTGGACAAGCCGGTCAGCGCCGGTGGCCTGGCGCTCGATCGCTTCGCCGCCTCGGCCACGATCCTGCTGTTCATCACCGCCTGCATCGTGATCTTCAAGCAGAAGGCCGCACGCCGGGCCCATTGAGGCGGTAACCCCACGGCTACCGCCACATCGGCCGGGCCGCTCAGTAGTTCTTCACGACCTGCTTTTTCAGCGCCTCGAGCTTCAGCGCGTTGGCGCGGGCCTTGCTCGGCGAGAAGTCGTGATCGAAGGTGACGCACGAGATGGCATTGAGCCGGCTGAGGATGTTCAGGCTCACCGTCTGCGACCCTTGCTCCCAGACGTAGGTCTGCCCGTCGTACCGTGGCGTCCCATACGACGCGAGCATCGTCGACTTGACAGATTCGACAGCCTTGACGAATTCCAGTCGGATCTGGTTCAACGAATCATGCTGCGGCCCCACGAACTCCAGCGTGCCCTTGCGGGCCACGAACTCGCCCAACTTGCGGTTGGGGCCCGGGATGTCGCAATAGACGGCGTCCTTGTCCTCCGATGCCGACGCGGCGTCCCGGCAGTTCTCGACGCCCACCTGATCCGCCTGCGCCCTGGACATGCCGGCGTAGTAGCCATTGAAGTTCAGCGAAGCCGCATGGCTGCTCAGGGGTGAGGAGGCGAGCAGCACGGTTGCAGACGCACTCAGCAAGGTGTTCAACGATCCGCGCACGTGTTTCCTTTGTTGGATGGGCCTCGGAGGGCTCCGCACACCCTATAGGCTACGGCATCAGACCACCCTCAACGCCCACGCAAGCGCCTAGAACGTGAGGGTGGTGCGCAGACCCAGCACAATGGAGTTGGCAATCCTGTGCGTGTTCGAAGCCTGGGTGGGGCCGACCACGCCGGTCCCCGGATTGCACGTGTGCTGAAGCACCCCTTGAAGCTGCCACCATGAACTGATTTCATACACGTAGGTCGCCTCCATGAACGTCTCGCTGGTGCGCAGCGGCAGGTGGATGCCGCCGAAGGCATTGGTGTCTGCATCCAGCGCGCGGCTGTGGCGGCCGACCCTCGCATAGGCCAAGCCGAGACCGGCCACGTCGTTGTCTCGGCCTGCGAACGGCGCGGTCACCGTCAGTCCCAGGTTGGCGCTGAAGCTGATCAGATTGCGGTCGCCCGGTGCGCCCATCGCACGGGCGAACAGATTCAACGAGCGCGGCCCGCCATGTTCTTCATGCCAGACGGTCTGATCGGCCACCGCGTAGACGCTGTAATTGCCGGCATGCATGCGCGGCGAGCCGCCACTGGTCGGATCGGCCAAGGACAAATTGGCGGTGTCGACCCGGGTGTCAGCGTAGGGTTGGTTGTGGTACCACGCGCCGATCTTGTAAATGCCTGCGTTGCCTGTCTCGCCGGGTGGCAGGCTGTGCTGCAGCTCGGCAATGTACAAAGTCCCTCCATGCAGACTGAAGGTGGTGCCGTGGTCATTGGCCTTCTGCGGGTCCTGCGTTCGGGTATTGGCGGGATCGCCGGCGAAGGCGCCCACCAGCAGCCGGGTGGCGTCAGCCAGTGCCAGACGCACACGCGCGCCAAGTCCTGACAAGGGATAGGCCGGCCCGCCTGCCGGCAGGTCGGAAGACGGCAACGCGGGCCAACCGAACGCGGTGCCGACAAAGGCCGTGGCGTATTGGCTGACCATGAATTCCTGGTCCAGGCTTTGCTGCCCCACCCTGACGGAAAGCCCGCGGTACGGCGCCTTGTCAGCCCCGCCCCCCAGCTTCTGCTCGTACCAGAGTTCCCACAAGCGCGGGCCACCGATCGCTTCGATACCGCTGGCGGTTTGCAAGCTCCCGATGGTCTTCGGTGACAGCTGGTGGCCATGGATGTCCAGCGCGCTGACGTTGAAGCTGCCGCCCTGCCAGGCACCCGCTTGGGCAGTGTCGACACGCGCTGTCAGCGTGCTGAGCCCGTGGTACCGATTCCCGGTCTTGATGCCACCATGGGCGTTTTGCAGCCATTCGCTGACCTCGCTGAAGCCGACGGTGACACCCCAGCGGGCCAGCGCGGATCGGAGTCCACCGACATCCCCCAGCAGCGTTGACGCAGAGGAGTCACTGTCGGCCTCTGCCTGGGCGAACGCCGGGGTCACCAAGCATGCGATGAAAGCGCTCATCGCCACGAAGGCCGCCTGCGCCCTGGGGGTCAGCTTGGCCGTGCATGGAGCCTCTGGAGCGTCGGAAGGTCGAGCGAAGCAGATTTCAGGGAGGCGCACTGCACGGGGCCGTAGTGAACTGCCCAGATTATCGGTATTGGCAGCAAGCTATGGAGGGGAGTCTGCGCCCTCGCAGGCGGTCGACAACGATGGGCGGGCCGCGTTTCGGAACTGCTGACCACTGCCTTGAACAGAATGGGAATTGAAACTCGAATGGATGCCAAATGAACATCCTGCTCGCTGCCGATGGCAGCCCATGAAGACTGGCTGGGCGCGCACCACGGCTATGTGGTGGCGACTGCCGTGCCGGGCATTCCGCAGCGAGCGGCAGCCGCGCTGGGAGCGGCACGAGCGATCCACCTCATTTCTTGATCGTCAGTTCATCGTGAATCGTGTGTGCACCTTCGGCGGCACGCGCAATCTTGATTGCCTCGTCGATCTGCGATTGGCTGTTCAGCACGCCGGTCAGGCGCACATCGCCCTTGAGCGTCACCACGCTGATGTCGAAGCCCTTCAGTGCATCGTCTCGCTGCAGCGCCTTCTTCACGTGCTCGGTCACGTCGATGTCCTCGACATTGCCGCTGGCGGAGGACGCTGCCGGTACCCGCAGCAAAGCCTGCTGCGACTTGTTGCAACCGCCCACCACCATCGCTCCGGCAAAGGCGACAACCAGGAAAAGTCGTTCCGTGTGCTTGTCCATCTGTATGGATCTCCATGCCATCGGCCATCGAGGGATGGCCAAGCTTCCACGATCGCCCGTCTGGGCTCGTCTGTCGGTGCGATAGCGAACCCTCAGCCGCCCGCACAATCTGCACACGATGCAGGCAGGGGCGGCGCGGCAATGGCAAGGGTTGGTCGGGCGTCTGAGCGCGCGGCGGCCACGGCCTGCGGGCATCGCCGTGCGGGCGCTGTTGACGCTGCTCATGGCGCTGGTGGCCGCAGCGACATCGCACGCCACCGAGCCGGTGCAGGTCGGCTCCAAGCGCTTCACCGAGTCGTATCTGCTCGGTGCCATCGTGCGCGAGACGCTGCAGCAAGGCGGCATCGCGGCGGTGCACCGGCCCGGCCTGGGCAACACGGCGGTGCTCGAACGCTCGCTGGAAAGCGGAGCGATCGACGTCTACCCTGAATACACCGGCACCATCGTGCGCGAGCTGCTGCAGCGCGACGGCCGGCCTTCACTCGCCGAACTGAACCGCTGGCTCGCGCCGCGCGGCCTGAAGGTGGCCGTGCCGCTCGGCTTCGAGAACACCTATGCGCTGGCGATGCGCGAGGCCGATGCCGCGCGGCTGGGCATCACCACACTCAGCGACCTGGCCAAACCCTCAGCGCGCAGCCTGCGGCTGGGCCTGTCGCATGAATTCCTCGGCCGCGCCGACGGCTGGCCGGCGCTGCGCGAGGCCTATGCGTTGCCCTTCGGCACGCCGGCCGGGCTGGACCACGGCCTGGCCTACGAGGCGCTGCAACAAGGCCAGGTCGATCTGATCGACATCTACTCGACCGACGCCAAGATCGCACGGCAAGACGTGCGCGTGCTGCGCGACGACCGCGCCTTCTTCCCCGCCTACGACGCCGTGCTGCTGATGCGGGTGGGGCTCGATGCCGCGCCACTGCAGCAGCTGGCCGGCCGCATCGATGCGCGCCGGATGATCGCGCTGAACGCCGCGGTGGAGCTGGACGGGCGGCCTTACAACGAGGTGGCGCGGGCCTTCGTGGCGGGCCTCGATGCGCAGGGCGCCGCTCCATCGGCATCAGCGTCCGATGCAGCACCATCGACCACCGCGGCCACCGGCATCAGCACCACGCCGCGTGCCCGTGCCGGCTTATGGGAGCGGCTGGTGGCCGACGACCTGGGCCGGCTGACGTACCAGCACCTGATGCTGGTGCTCGGGTCGCTGGCGCTGGCGCTCATGGTCGGCCTGCCGCTGGGTGTGCTGGCGTGGCGCCGGCCCGCGTTGGCGCAGGTGGTGCTGGGCACGGTCGGCCTGATCCAGACGGTGCCGTCGCTCGCGATGCTGGCCTTTCTGATCGTGCTGGTCGGCGGCATCGGCTACGTGCCGGCGCTGATTGCGCTGTTTCTGTATGCGCTGCTGCCGATCGTCAGCAATGTGCACGCGGGCCTGTCGCAGGTGCGCCCCGGCCTGGCGCAAGCGGCCACCGCGCTCGGCATGAGGCGCGGGCAGTGCCTGCGCCATGTGCAGTTGCCACTCGCCGCGCCGACCATCCTGGCCGGCGTGCAGACCGCCGCGACCATCAACGTCGGCACCGCGACGATGGCCGCCTTCATCGGCGCCGGCGGCTACGGCGAACGCATCGTCTCCGGCCTGGCGTTGAACGACACCGCCGTGCTGCTGTCAGGCGCCGTGCCAGCGGCGGTGCTGGCGTTGCTGGTGCAGGGGGGATTTGAGGGGTGGCGGCGGCTGAGGCGCAAGGCGGCCGGCTGAAGCCCACGGTGGGCGACACGCCTGCAGGCATCCATGGACCGCACGAGATGGTTATGGACCGACCCGTTGCGCAAGCTTGATCGCAGCAAACCTCGCGCTGCGTGTGAGCGCTGCGGCAGTTGAAGGGCTGTGAAGGCAACGGTGGCTCTCTGCCGAGGATGCTGGGTGACTGGCGTAGCGACGTAAAGGCGGAGGACCGGATCGGCCTTTCCGGAAGCGCTTGGGCCGTGCCCCGGCCCCGGGGGGACATGAGCGAAGCCGGTCACCCAGTAGCCTCGGCTCGCGCGGACCGACGCCTGGTCGGACACACTTCCCAACGGCCGCAATATGCTCGAAGCGGTCGTTGAGAACCATGCGATTGATCTCGCACGCAGCACCGACTGGCTGCCAAGTGAGCCCAAAGCAACGCGGCAGACGCATGCCGGGGCCTGCAGGCCAAGTGAAAACGTTGACGCGGTCGAATCGCTTGCGCCAATGCGGCGCGGCGCCTACGATGAGGGTGGATGCGTCCATTGGACGGCGCCCTGTTGGAATCCGCCAAGACCGCCAAAGGAGCGCCCCATGAACCTGCCCATCGCCCTGTTTCTCGTCTTCGGCTTCTGCTTCGGCCTGGCGAGCTACTCGAACCGGCACCTGTTCAGCGAAGGGCCGACGCGGCGGCACGACAAGACCGAGAACGATCCGCTCGACGGGCGGCTGATGTGGACACTGATCTGCACCCTGCTCTGGCCCATCATGGTGCTGACGGGCTTGAACAGCTGGTGGATCCTGTCACGCCGCCGCGCGGTCGCAGCACGCCGCATCAAGGGCTGAGGCGTTTCTCAACGACGCTGTAGCTGGCCCGTCACCCGACGGTCACGCCGTCTGCCAGATTCCTTGGCCGCCCCGATGTGGGTGTCGGTTTCGGCAAACACCAACACCTCGTCGTCAGTGGGTGCATCCGTCTCGCCGAGGCACGGCACCCTGGGCTGCCGCATTTGATTTCTACAGCATTCAAATTTCCAGGCAATCTGTGAATCCACGGATTGCCTGCGTGGTGTTTGATGCACAGAATCGTTAATAAGTAGCAATGGGTTATCTGTTGAACACAAGCAGGTGTATCTCTGTAGTCCTGCCGAATTTCCCCGTAGTGATTTAGTAGATAGATCAAGAAAACCAATATCTATAAAAACGGAGACCTCTCAATGGCCATTAAAAATATTCCGCTCTCGATCAGCGTCGGCATTCTGGCCACGCTGTGGACCTACATCTCCATCAAGATGGGCCTGCCCACCTGGTCGTCTTTCGTGAGCTGGGCGTTCTTCTTCGTGGCGGGTGCCGACACGAAAGCCTTCATCAAGGCGGGCGCCCCGATCCTTGCCGGCGTCGTTTTCGGCTACCTCTGCATCTACGCGCTGAAGGTCGGTAGCGGCGACACGCCGGTCATTGCCATCGCTTTGGCCGTCGGCCTGGCGGCCTTGCTGCTGGTGATCATGATGAGCTGGGAATTGTTTGCGCTGACGCCGGCAGCCTTCGGCGCGTTTGCGGTTTTCTTCGCCTATGTGTTCGGCAAGCCGGCGGCGGAGGATATCTACAGCCTGACCAATGTCTGGATCGTTATCCTGACCCAGGGCGTTGGCTTGGTATTGGGTTACTTGTCGGTCTTCTTGCCCACGCTGTTCGCAAAGAAAAGCTGATTGCGGGCCCATCAACCCGGGAATCTCGTCACTCGACGGTCACGCTCTTCGCGAGATTCCTGGGCTTGTCAACGTCGGTGCCGCGCGCGCACGCGGTGTGATACGCCAGCAACTGAAGCGGCACCACATGCAGGATCGGGCTCAGCGCGCCGTAGTGTTCCGGCATGCGGATCACGTGCAGGCCTTCGGCGGACTCGATGCGGCTGTCGGCGTCGGCAAACACGAACAGCTCGCCGCCGCGTGCACGCACTTCCTGCAGGTTGCTTTTCAGCTTCTCCAGCAGCGCGTCGTTCGGCGCCACGGTGACCACCGGCATCTCGGCCGTGACGAGCGCCAGCGGGCCGTGCTTCAGTTCGCCGGCCGGGTAGGCCTCGGCGTGGATGTAGCTGATCTCCTTGAGCTTCAACGCGCCTTCCAGCGCGATCGGGAAGTGCAGGCCGCGGCCCAGGAACAGCGCGTTTTCCTTGCTGGCGAATTGCTCGGCCCAGGCCATCACCTGCGGCTCCAGCGCCAGCACCGCCTGTACCGCCACCGGCAGATGCCGCAATGCCTTCAGGTGTTCAGCTTCCTGCTCAGCTGACAGGAAGCCGCGCGTTTTCGCCAGCGTCAGCGTCAGCAGGAACAGGCCGACCAGCTGGGTGCTGAACGCCTTGGTCGAGGCCACGCCGATCTCGACGCCGGCGCGGGTGATGTAGGCCAGCGCGCACTCTCGCACCATCGCGCTGGTGGCCACGTTGCACACCGTCAGCGTGTGCAGCATGCCGAGTGCGCGCGCGTGCTTCACCGCGGCCAGCGTGTCGGCCGTCTCGCCGCTTTGCGTGATGGTCACCACCAGCGTGCGCGGGTTCGGCACGCTGTCGCGGTAGCGGTATTCACTGGCCACTTCCACGCTGGTCGGGATCTTCGCGATGCTCTCCAACCAGTACTTCGCGACCGAGCCGCTGTAGTAGCTGGTGCCGCAGGCCAGGATCAGCACCGAGTCGATGTGCTGGAACACGCGGCCGGCGCCCTCGCCGAACAGCGCCGGTGAAATGCCCTGAACCGCGTCAAGCGTGTCGGCAATCGCTTTGGGCTGCTCGAAGATTTCCTTCTGCATGTAGTGGCGATACGGCCCCAGCTCGGCCGCACCCGAGTGCGCCTGCACCGTGCGCACATGGCGTTGCACGGTGTGGAAACGGCCTGCCACGCCTGCGCTGTCGTTTGCACTGATCGCCACGCTGCCCAGTTGCAGATCGACCACATCGCCTTCTTCGAGGTAGACGATCTGATCGGTCACACCGGCCAGGGCCATCGCGTCGCTGGCCAGATAGTGGTCGCCCAGCCGCTCGCCGGTGCCGATGCCCAGAATGAGCGGGGAACCAGCGCGTGCGCCGATCACACGCTGCGGCTCGTCGCGGCAGAACACCGCGATCGCATAGGCGCCGCGCAGCCGCTGCACCGCGCGCTGCACCGCGCTCAGCAGGTCGCCTTCATACAGGTGATCGACCAGGTGGGCGATGACCTCGGTGTCGGTCTGGCTGTCGAAGCGGTAGCCCAGGCGGCGCAGCTCGTCGCGCAGCTCGTCGTGGTTCTCGATGATGCCGTTGTGCACCAGCGCGACCCGGCCGACGGCCGCCACGCCGTCGCGCGCGCCGCCTTCATCCCCTTGCACCGGGCCGGACGAAAAATGCGGGTGCGCGTTGTGCACCGCTGGCGCGCCATGCGTGGCCCAGCGGGTGTGCGCAATGCCGGTGCCGCCTTCGACCTGATCGGCCGCGACATTGATTTCCAGCTCGGCCACCCGCTCGGTGCTGCGCGCACGGCGCAGGCCGCCGCGCTGATGGACGGCCACGCCGCACGAGTCGTAGCCCCGGTATTCGAGCCGCTTGAGGCCCTCGATCAGCACCGGGACGATGTTGTGCCTGCTGACGGCGCCGACGATGCCACACATGAGAAATCTCCGGGTTACGGTAGAGCTGCGCCGATGCTACGCAAGCGATCTGCGCTGCGGGCACGGTGCGCGCCGCGAGAGGCGGTGGAATCGCGCAAATGCAGCATTTAGCGGCATTAATCACGCGATCTGTTTGACGATCACCAGGCCCTTCAGGTACTCGCCCTCGGGAAAAGTCACCGTCATCGGGTGGTCGGGCGCAGCGCCGGTGCGCGCGTGGATCTGCCCGTCGATGCCCGCATCGAGCCCGGCGCCGGCCACGATCTTGTGGAACAGGTCGGCGCTGACACCGCCCGAGCACGAGAAGGTGAACAGCAGGCCGCCGGGTTCGAGCAGCCCGAACGCGAGGCGGTTGATGTCCTTGTAGGCCCGCGCGGCGCGCTCGGCCTGCGCGGCGGTGGCGGCAAACTTCGGCGGGTCGAGCACGATGGCGTCGAAGCGGCGGCCCTGCTCGATCAACCGGCGCAGCGTGGCGTTCACGTCGGCATCGACCGCGGTGTGGCGCGTGGCGTCGTAGCCGTTCAGCGCGACATGCGCGCTGGCACGTTCGAGCGCCGGGCCCGACGAGTCGACGCTGGTTACCTCGGCCGCGCCGCCGGCCAGCGCCGCGATGCTGAAGCCCCCGGTGTAGCTGTAGCAGTTCAGCACGCGTTGCACGCCGAAGTGCCGCACGCTGTCGGCGAACCGCTTGCGGCTGTCGCGCTGGTCGAGGTAGTAGCCGGTCTTGTGCCGCGCGCCACATCGACGGTCAGCTGCCAGCCGTGTTCGTGGATCGTGATCTCGGTGTCGTCGGCATCGGCTGGCGCACCACGCAGCCAGCCGGTGACCAGCGCCAGGCCTTCGAGTTCGCGCACGCTGGCGTCGCTGCGCTCATACAACCGCTTCAGGCCGGTGACCTTCAGCAGCGCGTCGGCGATCGCGTCTTTCCATCGCTCGACACCGGCAGCCGTGAACTGCGCGCTCAGCGTGTCGCCGTAACGATCGACGACCAGCCCTGGCAAGCCGTCGGCTTCGCCGTGGATCAGCCGCATGGCGTCGCTGGCGACGGCCAAGCGCGCGCGAACCGCGACGGCGCGCGCGATGCGGCGCTCGAAGAAGGCAGCGTCGATGCGCTCGGCGGCGTCGAAGCTCCAGGCGCGCACGCGGATCGACGAGGCCGGGCTGTAGGCGCCCCAGGCCAGGAACTCGCCGGTGTGCGACTCGACACGCACCGTCTCGCCCGCGTCGGCGCGGCCGCTGGCGATGCTGCCTTCGAACACCCACGGGTGCCGCTTGCGCAGCGAGCGCTCCTTGCCGTCGCGCAGCTTGATGACTTTCATGGCCGATCAGTCCTTGCGTTTGGCACGCGGATGGGCAGCGTCGTACACCTTGCTGAGGTGGCCGAAATCGAGCTTGGTGTAGACCTGCGTCGTCGTGATGTTGGCGTGGCCCAGCAGCTCCTGCACCGCGCGCAGGTCGCCGCTGGACTGCAGCAGGTGCGAGGCGAACGAATGCCGCAGCATGTGCGGGTGCACGTGCGTCGGCAGGCCGGCTTGCTGTGCGCGCCGCTTCAGCCGCGCGCGCACCTGGCCGGTGGTGATGCGGCTGCCGCGGTTGCTGACGAATAGTGCGAGCTCATCAGGCACGGCCAACTGCCCGCGCATCGACAGCCAGGCGTGCAATGCCTTCAGCGCCGGCCCGCCGACCGGCACGCTGCGCGGCTTGTCGCCTTTGCCGCGCACATGCGCGGCGGCGTCCGCAATGTCGATCCAGCCGATGGCCTGCGCACCGGGCTGCGCATCGAGCGCGACCAGCTCGGCCACGCGCAGGCCGCAGCCGTACAGCAGCTCGGTGATGCACTGGTCGCGCGCGGCCAGGGCCGCGCTGTGGCGGCGCTCGGTGATGTCGTCCTTGAACTCGGCCAGCGCCACCGCCTGATCGACGGCCAGCGCCTTCGGCAGCGGCTTGGGCGCCCGCGGTGCGCGCACACCAGCCACCGGGTTCTGCGCGACCAGCCCATTGCGGCCCAGCCAGCGGTAGAAGCTGCGCCAGGCCGACAGCTGGATGGCGATGCTGCCCGGCGCCAGCCCCTGCGCGTGCAGCTGCCCGGCCCAGCGGCGCACATGGTGCGGCTGCACCTCGCGCAGCGGAACGGCGGCAGCCTCGGCACAGCGTTGCAGGCGCTCGAACGCCAGGCGGTACATCGTGCGTGTGCGCTCAGCCAAGCGGCGCTCGACCTGCAGGTGCTGCAGGTGGCGCACCAGGTCGTCGTGCAGAACGTGAGCCGTTGGCCCGACGGCTTCAGCGACAGGGGGGGTCATGTCGCCGCCATCGAGGTCGGTCACTCTGCCCGGATCAGGCGCGACAGGCCGGCGCTGGCGATCTCGCCGATGCGCATCAGGAATTCGGTGCCCATGTCGGCGGCGAAGCGCGTGGCATCGGGCGAGCCCAGCACCAGCAGGCCGAAGGCGTCGGTGCTGGCGCCGTGGCGCAGCGGGATCAGCGCGAGCGAAGCGACGGTGCCCGCATCGTCGAGCCAGCCGGCCGCTTCGAAGCCAACGTTGGCACCGCAATACGGCAGCGTCAGGCTGGACGCAAAGCTCTTCGCATCGGCACTGACCTCGCGGGCGAATTCGCGGTCTGCAGGAGGCGCGAGGTGTTCAGCCGCAGCCCCCCACACCCGGATGCCGGCCTGCGGGATCAGGAACTGCTGCTTCAGCTCGCGCACCACCACCTCGGGCAGGTCGGCCGCGTCGACGGTCAGCATCAGCGCGCGGGTGTAGCGATGCAGCCGGTCGGCGATGGCGACGTTTTCCTGACCATGGCGGATCATTTCCATGATCTTCTGCTCCAGACCCTTGTGCTTCTCGCGCAGCAGGTCCATCTGCCGCTCCTGCAGCGACACGGCGCGCGTGCCGTGCGGGCTGCTGAGCTGGATCGAGCTCAGCAGCTCGGCATGCCGCTCGAAGAAGCCGGGCGTGTTCGCCAGGTAGTTGGCGATGTCGGCCTCAGTGATGCCTTGCACTCCGGTCGGGCTGCTCATCGGGCGATGCTCACGGTGGTGGATTCGGTCTTGGGATTCACAGTTCGATCTCTCCTTGGAACACGGTTTCGGCCGGGCCGGTCATGAACACATGGCTGGCCAAGCCATCGCGGACGCCCTGCCATTCGATGGTCAGCCGGCCGCCGCGCGCATCGACATCAACCACCGGATCGAGCAGCCCGAGCCGGATGCCCGCCACCACCGCCGCACACGCACCGGTGCCGCAGGCCAGCGTTTCGCCGGCACCGCGCTCGAACACCCGCAGGCGGATGTGGTCGCGCGCGACGATCTGCATGAAGCCGGCGTTGACGCGCTTCGGAAAGCTGGTGTGGTGCTCGATCAGCGGGCCCTGCGACTCGACCGGCGCGGCATCGACATCATCGACCAGCTGCACCGCATGCGGGTTGCCCATCGACAGCACCGCCACCTGCACCGTGCGGCCCTTGATGCTCAGTGGCCACAGGTCGAACATGGCGCCCTTGCGGTCGCCCTTGACCGGCACGTGATGCGGCCGCAGCCCGGCGGCATGGAAGGGCACGCGCAGCAGGTCGAACACCGGCGCGTTCATGTCGACGGTGACGCGGCCATCGGGCTGCAGGTGCAGCTCCAGCAGGGTGTTGACGGTCTCGACACGCAGCGTGGTCTTGTCGGACAGCCCCTGGTCGCGCACGTAGCGCACGAAGCAGCGCGCGCCGTTGCCGCAGTGCTCGACCTCTTCGCCGCTGTGGTTGAAGATGCGGTAGCCGAAATCGACGCCCGGCGTGTCGCTGCGCGTGACCACCAATATCTGGTCGGCGCCGACACCGAAGCGGCGGTCGCCGAGCCGGCGCATCTGTTCGGCACTGAGGTTCAAGGGCGTGCGGGTGGCGTCGAGCACGACGAAGTCGTTGCCGGCGCCCTGCATCTTGGTGAACCGGAGTTTCATGGGCTGATTATCGTCGTCGAGGCTGCGCGAACGGCCCTGCGGGTCAGTACAAAGGGGGCTCACCCAGCGGGCGGGTCTTGAAGCGGCGGTGCACCCACAGGTACTGCGCCGGGTTGCGCCGGATTTCGTCTTCGATCCAGCGGTTGATGGTGGCGGTATCGGCCAGCGCATCGTCGGTCGGGAAATTCGTCCACGGCGGCAGGAAGCGCACCCGGTAGCCCTGGCTGCCGGGCAGCATCTCGGCCACGATCGGCTGCACCGTCATCCCCAGCAGCTGCGCCATCCGCGACGAGGTCAGCAGCGTGGCCGCCGGCACACCGAAGAAGGGCACGAAGGCGGAGTCCTTGCGGCCGAAGTCCATGTCCGGCAGGTTGAAGAAGGCATCGCCTTCCTTGATGGCGCGCAGCAGCGGCTTGACAGTCTCGTGCCGCGAAAACAGGCGGTTCTTGCCGAAGCGGCCGCGGCCGCGATGAACCGCCGCGTCGAACACCGGATTGCTCTGCGACTGGTAAACGGTGCAGGCGGTACGTGCCACTGTCAGCCGCATCGCGATCGCCGCCACATCGAGCGCCAGGAAGTGCGGCACCAGCCACATCAGCGCGCCGGGGTGGGTGTCGGCAAAGTGAGGCTGGCCTTCGACATGGATCAATCGCTTCAGGCGCTCGGCCGAGGCATGCCACAACAGCCCACGTTCGAGCAGGCTGCGGCCCAGGAACTTGAAGTGTTCGATCGCCAGCGCCTGGCGTTCGGCCTCGGAGCGTTCAGGGAAGCACAGCTCGAGGTTGCGCAAGGCGATGTGGCGGCGCGACCGGCCCAGCGCCCACAGCACGACACCGAGCCCGCGACCCCAGGGCGCCAGCACACCCAGCGGCAGCCAGTGCAGCAGCCACAGCAGCGCGAGAACGCCGCGGGTCAGCAGGTCGGTGAGCCAGCGCGTCAGCCAGGGCTTGTGCTTGTTCGAGCGGCGCGATCCGGACTTCACGGCAACTCCCGGGGAGGGATGGGCGCCGCGTGCGGTTTGCGGTAGCGGTGGTAGCCCCACAGGTACTGCTGCGGGCATTGCAGGATCAGCCGCTGCATCGCGCGGTTGATCACCGTGGCCGCAGCCACGTTATCAGCGGGCAGCGGCTCGCCCAGCTCGCTGACGCGCACCAGGTAGCCGGCCCCCTTGGGCAGCCGCTCGCCCCACACCAGCAGCAGCGCCGCGCCGGTCTGCTGCACCAGCCGCGCGGCCAGCGTCATCGTGTACGCAGGCCGGCCGAAGAACGGTGCCCACACGCCGAGGCCGGCAGGCGGCACCTGATCCGGCAGCAGGCCGACCACCTCGCCGCGCTTCAGCGCGCGGATCATCTGGCGCACCCCGGCCAATGTGGACGGCGCCGCTTCGAGCCCAGGCCGGCGCCGCGCGGCTTCGACCAGGTCGTGCAGCCAGGGCTGGCGCGCCGGGCGGTAGAGCACCGTCATCGCGCCGCAGCGCTCGCCATAGCGTTCGGCATACGACTGTCCGATCGCCTCGAAGCAGCCCAGGTGCGGCGTCAGCATCACCAGGCCGCGACCGGCCGCTTGGGCCGCTTCGATCAGCTCGGCACCTTGCCACTGCACCGGCATCGGCAGCGGTGCGCCTTGCGGGCGCAGCCACAGCGGCGGCAGCTCCATCATCATCCGGCCGGTGGCCGCGATGCCTTCTTGCGCCTGAGACCACGGCACGCCGGCCCGGGTGGCGTTGGCACGGAAGCGCTCACGGTGGGATGACGACATCGCGTAGTACACCCAGCCTACCAGCGCGCCCAGGGCGTGCAGCCAGCGCAGCGGGAAACGCGCCAGAAAGCGCAGGCAGCCGGTCAGGAAAATCGCCAGGAAGCGGGTCATCGAATCGCTAGAATCAGCATATCGCCGAGTTAAAGAACTACTTGCGGGGCGATTGCAGGGTGCTACCAGACGTCTCGATGTCTCTCGCCTCCTGCCGGGCAACAGCTCAACAAACCGCTAAAGCGTTCGCCGAACCTCCAGGTGCTGGGCCGGCAACGCAAGTTGCAACCAACTGGAGTTTACGAGTGGCGAACGATTTCCTTTTCACATCCGAATCCGTCTCTGAAGGTCACCCCGACAAGGTGGCCGACCAGATCTCCGACGCGATCCTCGACGCGATCTTCAAGCAAGACCCGCGCAGCCGCGTGGCCGCCGAGACGCTGTGCAACACCGGCCTCGTGGTGCTGGCCGGCGAGATCACCACCAACGCCCACGTCGACTACATCCAGGTCGCGCGCGACACCATCAAGCGCATCGGCTACGACAACACCGAGTACGGCATCGACTACAAGGGCTGCGCGGTGATGGTCTGCTACGACAAGCAGAGCAACGACATCGCCCAGGGCGTGGACCACGCGAGCGACGACCACCTGAACATCGGCGCGGGCGACCAGGGCCTGATGTTCGGTTACGCCTGCGACGAAACGCCCGAGCTGATGCCCGCGCCGATCTACTACGCGCATCGGCTGGTCGAGCGCCAGGCGCAATTGCGCAAGGACGGCCGCATGCCCTTCCTGCGCCCCGACGCGAAGAGCCAGGTCACGATGCGCTACGTGGACGGCAAGCCACACAGCATTGACACCGTCGTGCTCTCGACCCAGCACGCGCCCGACCAGAGCGAGACCGCGACGAAGATGAAAGCGTCGTTCACCGAGGCCATCATCGAGGAGATCATCAAGCCGGTGCTGCCCAAGGAGTGGCTCAAGAACACCCGCTACCTGATCAACCCGACCGGCCGCTTCGTCATCGGCGGCCCGCAGGGCGACTGCGGCCTCACCGGCCGCAAGATCATCGTCGACACCTACGGCGGCGCCTGCCCGCACGGCGGCGGCGCCTTCAGCGGCA
>JANXTP010000439.1 GCA_025352345.1 Burkholderiales bacterium
GCGTGCGCGGTGGAAGATCGAAGAGCTGGCGCGCGGCCAGTGGCAGCTGGTCGTCACCGAGCTGCCACCCGGCGCCAGCTCGCAGCGCGTGCTCGAAGAGATCGAGGAGCTGACCAACCCGAAGGTCAAGGCCGGAAAGAAGGCGCTGAGTGCCGACCAGCTGCAGCTGAAGGCGTCGCTGCTGGCCGTGCTTGACGCGGTGCGCGACGAGTCGAGCAAGGACGCGCCGGTGCGCCTGGTGTTCGAGCCTAAGACCAGCCGCATTGAGCAAAGCGATCTGATCACGCAACTGCTGGCGCACACCAGCTTGGAAAGCTCGGCGCCGATCAACCTGACGATGGTCGGTGCCGACGGCCGGCCGACGCAGAAGACGCTGCGCCAGATGCTGGCCGAGTGGGTCGCGTTCCGCTTGCAGACGGTGCAGCGCCGCTCGCAGTACCGGTTGAACAAGGTGCTGGACCGCATCCACGTCCTCGAAGGCCGGCAGCTGGTGCTGCTGAACATCGACGAGGTGATCCGCATCATCCGCGCCGCCGACGAGCCGAAGCCCGCGCTGATCGAGCACTTCAAGCTGAGTGAGCGGCAGGCCGACGACATCCTCGAGATCCGCCTGCGCCAGCTCGCGCGGCTGGAGGCGATCAAGATCGAGCAGGAGTTGAAGGAACTGCGCGGCGAGCAGGGCAAGCTCGAAGACATCCTGGGCAACCCGGGCACGCTGAAACGCACGGTCATCAAGGAGATCGAGGTCGACATCAAGCAGTTCGGCTCCATCGAGAAAGACCCGCGCCGCACGCTGATCCAGGCCGAGAAGAAGGCGGTGATCGAGATCAAGGTGATCGACGAGCCAGTGACGGTGGTCGTCAGCGCCAAGGGCTGGGTGCGCGCGCTGAAGGGCCACGAGGTCGATGCCGCGACCCTGCAGTTCAAGGCGGGCGATACCTTGCTCGCGACCTTTGCCTGCCGCAGCGTCGATGTGCTGCTGGTCTTCGGCTCGGCGGCGAACGGCAGTGGCCGCGTCTATTCGACCGCCGTCAGCCTGCTGCCCGGTGGGCGTGGCGACGGTCAGCCGATCACCACGCTGATCGAGCTGGAGTCGGGTACCCAGCCTGCACATTACTTTGCGGGCCACGCCGAGCAGACGTTGCTGCTGGCGGGCTCCGGTGGTTACGGCCTGCTGGCGCGCGTCGGTGATCTGACGGCGCGCCAGCGCAGCGGCAAGGCCTTCCTGACGCTGGAGGCGGGCGAGCAGTTGTTGCCGCCAGCGCTCACCTCGCCGGGCATGCTGGCCGATCAGGTGGCTTGCCTGTCGGCGCAAGGCCGCATGCTGGTGTTCGCGCTGTCGGAGCTGAAGCTGCAACCCAATGGTGGCCGAGGGCTGACCCTGATCGGTCTGGAGGGCGAGGACACGCTGGCCAGCGTGGCGGTGTTCGCGCAGTCGCTGCGCATCGAAGGCACCGGCCGCGGCGGCAAGGCGCGCGACGAGGTGCTCAAAGGCACCGCTCTGCTGCCCTACGCCGGCAAGCGCGCTCGCAAGGGCCGGGCGCAGGATCTGATTCCGAAGGCGTTGCGCCTGCTGCCAGGTTGAAGGAGCCAACAGCGATGCGCGAGATCGAATGCTGGTTCGAGTTCGGCAGCAACTACAGCTACCTCAGCGTGATGCGCATCGAGGCGGCTGCAGCAGAGTGCGGCGTGACAGTGCGCTGGAAACCATTCCTGCTGGGCCCGATCTTCCGCAGCCTGGGTTGGGGCACTTCACCCTTTGTGCTTCAGAAGGCCAAGGGCGATTACGTCTGGACCGACATGGCGCGTCAGTGCCGCAAGCACGGCCTGCCGTGGCAACACCCGACGGAGTTTCCTCGTTCTTCCTTGCTTCCCGCCCGCGTCGCACTGATCGGTGCGGATCAGCCGTGGATGGGCGCCTACTGCCGACGCATCATGTCGCTCAATTTCGCCGAAGACCGCGAGATCGACGATCCTTCCACCGTGGCCGACGTGCTGAACCAATTGCAGCTGCCTGCACAGACGATCCTCGACGAAGCACAGTCTGATGCCAATAAGCTGAAACTGCGGCAACAGACCGAGGCCGCGCAGGCCAGGGGCGTCTTCGGTGCGCCGACCTTCTTCGTGGGCGGTCAGATGTTCTGGGGCGACGACCGGCTGGACGATGCAATCATCCTCGCGGGCGCCCGAACCGGCGCAGCGCCCGGTGACTCCCGGTAGCGCCGGCTAAGGTGCGCGCAGCACGACCCGCATCGACGCCGCGGCCATCACGGTGAACAGCGCCACGCTCCAGTACGCATAGGGCACGCCAAGCACCGACACCGCCGCGTCAGAGCAGTTCGCGGTCACCTGCAGCAGCGGCGGGAAGGCGCCGTCGAGACCGAGGGCGCTGATCACTTTGTCGGCAAAGGTCAGGTTGCACGAGGCGGATTTCGATGCGACCAGATGCTGGTACAGCCCCGATGCTGCGCCCGACAGCGCCAGCAGCAGTGTCAAGACGCCAATGCCGCGACGCACGAGCCCCGCCGAGACGGCTGCACCCATCAGGCACAGCGCGGCGATGGCCAGATAGATCAGGCGTTGCAGGATGCACCAGGGGCAGGGCTGCATGTCGAACACATGCTGCGAACCCAGCGCGATGCCGACTGCCGCGACGCACAGCGCCGCCATCGCCAGCAGCAGCCGGGTCGAGTTCGATGATGAGGCCGCCATCAGGCGACCTGCGCGATCAACTCGATCTCGACGCAGGCACCCAGCGGGATCTGCGCCACACCGAAGGCGCTGCGCGCATGCTGGCCCTTGTCGCCGAACACCGCAGCCAAGAGTTCCGAGCAGCCATTGGTCACCAGGTGTTGTTCGGTGTAGCTGCCGGTGCTGTTGACCAGGCTCATCACCTTGACGATGCGTTCCACCCGATTCAGGTCGCCGATGGCCGCGTGCAGCGTGCCCAGCAGGTCGATGGCCACCGCGCGCGCGGCCTGCTGGCCGGTGGCGGTGTCCATGTTCAGCCCGAGCTGGCCGACCCATGGCTTGCCGTCGCGCTTGGCGATGTGGCCGGACAAAAAGACCAGGTTGCCGCTGCGCACGAACGGCAGGTAGGCCGCGGCCGGAACGGCCAGTGGCGGCAGGGTGATGCCCAGGTCTTTCAGGCGGTCGTAGACGGACGGTGATGCAGACATGGGGGGTGCCGAAGGCAGGGAAAGGCAGCGGCAAATCCTACACTGCGACGCATGCCTGCTGCCCGTGCCGACCACGTTGCGAACACCGGTTGGCGGCTTGCGATGTGGGCGGCGGCGTGGCCGGTCGGTGCGGCACTGCAGCTGCGGGAATCAGAGCTGCAGGCGATGGCGTTGTATGCAGCGTGCATCGCTGTCGGCGCGCTGCTCGTCGTGCTCGCGATAGTCCGTCGCAGGCACCAAGCGATGGCTGTCGTCGCAGCACTTGGCCTGGCGTTGCTGGCCTTCGGGGTCACCGGTGGCCGCGCTGCGTTGCGACTGGCCGAAGCGCTGCCAACGTCGCTGGAGGCGCGTGATGTGCAACTCACCGGCGTCGTCGCCAGCCTGCCTCAGCGCACATCGAACGGGCTGCGCTTTCGCTTCGAGGTCGAGCAGGCGACATTGAACGGGAACGCTGTTGTGGTGCCATCCCTCGTCTCGCTGGGCTGGTACCACGGCTTCGACGACGACGCGACGCTGTCCGCCGCGCAGCTCGAGCTGCGCGCCGGCCAGCGTTGGCGCTACACCGTGCGCCTGCGTCGGCCGCATGGCTTGGCGAACCCGCACGGCTTCGATCAGGAATTGCGCTGGTTCGAGGAAGGTGTGCGTGCCACCGGCTCGGTGCGCGATGCGCCGGCGCCATTGCTGATCGACCGGGCCGCCGCGCACCCGGTCGAGCGGCTGCGGCAGCGCGTGCGCGATGCCATCGACGCGGCGGTGACCGAGGCTCGCCCGGCGGGTGTGCTGACGGCGTTGGCGGTGGGCGATCAGTCGGCGATCGAGCGCGACGATTGGGAGTTGTTTCGCCGCAGTGGGATCTCGCACCTGGTGTCGGTCAGCGGGGTTCACGTCACGATGTTCGCGTGGCTGGCCGGTCTGGTCCTCGGGGCGTTGTGGCGGCGCAGCGCGCGGGCGATGGCCTGGCTGCCGGCACCGTCTGCCGCGTTGTGGGGTGGGTTGGTGGTGGCGCTGGCCTATGCGGTGTTTTCGGGCTGGGCCGTGCCGGCGCAGCGCACCGTGTGGATGCTGGCCACGGTCACCCTGTTGCGCAGCGCCGGCCTGCGCTGGCCGTGGCCGCTGGTGCTGTTGGTGGCGGCGACTGTGGTGACGGTGATCGATCCGTGGGCGCTGTTGCAGCCAGGCTTCTGGCTGTCGTTTGCCGCGGTCGGGCTTTTGATGGTGTCGGGGGGTGCCGGTGCGCTGGCGCCTGAGATCGACGCCACTGACCCTGCCGTCTCAGTACTCGCTCGTCCCCCGCTCTGGCGGCGTGCCACCGCGAAGCTGCGCGGCGACATCACCGGTGGGCTGCGCACGCAGGTCACCGCCACACTCGGTCTGGCCCCGCTGACCTTGGTGTTCTTTCAGCAGCTGTCGCTGGTCGGCCTGGCGGCCAACCTGGTCGCGATCCCGTTGATCACGCTGGTCATCACGCCGCTGGCGCTGCTGGGTTGCCTCGTGCCGGTGCTGTGGACGGCGGGCGCCGCAACCGTGGCCACGCTCACCGTGTGGCTGGGCTGGCTGGCCGCAGCGCCCGAGGTGCTGTGGTCGGTCGCTGTCGCGCCGTGGTGGGCGCAGGCGGCGGGCTTGCTGGCGGCGGCGCTGCTGGTCATGCCGCTGCCGTGGCGCTTGCGCTTGCTGGCGTTGCCGCTGGTGTGGCCGCTGTTGCTGCCACCGCGTGAGCTGCCTCCGGTGGGTCAGTTCGAACTGGTGGCCGCCGATGTGGGGCAGGGCACCGCCGTGCTGGTGCGCACCCGCCACCATCTGCTGGTCTACGACAGCGGGCCGCAGTATTCGCCCGACGCCGATGCCGGTCAGCGCGTGCTGCTGCCGCTGCTGCGCACACGCGGTGACCACCGCATCGACACGCTGGTGCTGAGCCACCGCGATACCGACCACGTCGGTGGCGCCGCCAGCTTGCTGCAGAACCTGCCGATCGGTGAGCTGACGAGTTCGATCGAAGACGCGCACCCGCTGCGTCTGCTCGCGCAGCAGCAGGGCGTCCCGGCGCATCGCTGCGAGGCCGGGCAGCGCTGGGACTGGGACGGTGTGCGCTTCCAGGTGTTGCACCCGGCGGCTTCTGACTACGCGCTGGCGCTGCGCTCGAATGCGATGTCCTGCGTGCTGCGGGTGCAAGGCGCGGCGCCTGGGCTCGGCGGCAGCGTGCTGCTGACCGGCGACATCGAACGCGAACAGGAAATCAGGTTGCTGCGCGAGCACCCCGAGGCCTTGCGCAGCGCCTTGCTGATCGTGCCGCACCACGGCAGCAAGACCTCGTCGACGGCGGCGTTTCTCGATGCGGTCGCGCCCCAGGTGGCGGTGTTCCAGGCCGGGTACCTGAACCGCTATGGGCACCCGGCCGAGGAAGTGCTGGCGCGCTATCGCGAGCGTGGCATCACCCGCATCGACAGCCCGACGTGCGGCGCGTGGACCTGGCGCGGCGGAATCGATGCCGGCGTTCAGCCGGCAGTGTGCGAGCGTGCCGAGGCGCGGCGGTATTGGAATTGGCCGTCAGCCGCACCGCCATGACGCTGAGTACGTGCATGATCGAGCCAGCTGGAAATGGATCCGGACGCCCCGCTTTGGGGCGCTAATGGCCTGAATGTTGCTTCCCCGGTACTGAGGAGTGATGCCGATGAGATCGAGTTTTGACGAGATGCAGGCCACCAGCACCCAGGTGCGGGAGCACTACCGCGGCTACGAACAGTGGCTGGCGCAACAACCTGGCGACGTGATGAAGTCGCGCCGCGAAGAGGCGGAAATGATCTTCCGCCGTGTCGGCATCACCTTCGCGGTGTACGGCGCCAAGGACGAGGACGGCTCGGGCACCGAGCGGCTGATTCCCTTCGACCTGATCCCGCGGGTGATTCCGGCCCACGAGTGGGTCGAGATGGAAAAAGGCCTGCGCCAGCGCGTGGTCGCGCTGAACCGCTTCATCCACGACGTCTATCACGACCAGGAGATCATCAAGGCGGGCATCGTGCCGGGTGAGCAGATCTTCAAGAACGCGCAGTTCCGGCCTGAGATGATGGGTGTCGACGTGCCCTGCGGCGTCTATTCGCACATCGCCGGCATCGACATCGTGCGTGCCGGCAATGCCGACGGTACGGGCAGCTACTACGTGCTGGAGGACAACCTGCGCGTGCCCAGCGGCGTCAGCTACATGCTGGAAAACCGCAAGATGATGATGCGGTTGTTCCCCGAGCTGTTCAGCGGGCACCGCGTCGAGCCGGTGGCGCACTACCCCGACATGCTGCTCGAAACCCTGCGCGCGGTCGCTCCGGCTGCAGTCAACGAGCCGACGGTCGTTGTGTTGACGCCGGGCATGCACAACAGCGCTTATTTCGAGCACGCGTTTTTGGCGCAGCAGATGGGCATCGAGCTGGTCGAAGGACAGGATCTGTTCGTCAAGG
>JANXTP010000044.1 GCA_025352345.1 Burkholderiales bacterium
TGCTGGAAGTGCACCTGGGCTGGGCTGGCAAGGGCATCGGCCAGCGCATCGGCAACATGCTGCAGGAACACGCCAAGGTGGCTGAACTGCGCAAGTTCCTCGACGAGCTGTACAACAAGTCAGGCGGCAAGACCGAACGTCTCGATCACCTGAGCGACGCCGAGATCATCGAGATGTCGAGCAACCTCAGCAAGGGCGTGCCGTTCGCGACGCCGGTGTTCGACGGCGCAGCCGAAGAAGAGATCCGCGCGATGCTGCAGCTGGCCTATCCGGACGACATCGCGAAGGCCAAGGGGCTGACCGCCACCCGCACGCAGGCTCAGCTGTACGACGGCCGCACCGGCGACGCTTTCGAGCGTCCGGTCACGGTCGGCTACATGCATGTGCTCAAGCTCCACCACCTGGTCGACGACAAGATGCACGCGCGCTCGACCGGCCCTTACAGCCTGGTCACGCAGCAGCCGCTGGGCGGCAAGGCGCAGTTCGGTGGGCAGCGCTTCGGCGAGATGGAGGTCTGGGCCCTCGAAGCCTACGGTGCCTCCTACGTGTTGCAGGAAATGCTGACCGTCAAGTCCGACGACGTGAATGGCCGCACCAAGGTGTATGAATCCATCGTCAAGGGCGAACACGCCATCGAAGCCGGCATGCCGGAGTCGTTCAATGTGCTGGTGAAAGAAATTCGTTCGCTCGGTATCGACATCGAACTCGAGCGTAACTAAGGAGCAGATGCATGAAGGGTTTACTCGATCTATTCAAGCAATTCACCCCGGATGTGCATTTCGATGCGATCCGGATCGGCCTGGCCTCTCCGGAGAAGATCCGCAGCTGGTCGTTCGGCGAAGTCAAGAAGCCGGAAACCATCAACTACCGCACCTTCAAGCCGGAACGCGATGGCCTGTTCTGCGCCAAGATCTTCGGCCCGATCAAGGACTACGAGTGCTTGTGCGGCAAGTACAAGCGCCTGAAGCACCGTGGCGTGATCTGCGAGAAGTGCGGCGTTGAAGTCACGCAGACCAAGGTTCGCCGTGACCGCATGGGTCACATCGACCTGGCGGCACCGTGCGCGCACATCTGGTTCTTGAAGTCGCTGCCGTCGCGTCTGGGCCTGGTGCTCGACATGACGCTGCGCGACATCGAGCGCGTGCTGTATTTCGAAGCCTATGTGGTCGTCGACCCGGGCATGACGCCGCTGAAGAAGTTCGCGATCATGACCGAGGACGACTACGATGCTAAGCGCACCGAATTCGGTGACGAGTTCGTCGCGTTGATGGGCGCCGAGGGTGTCAAGAAGCTGCTCGAAGAAATCGACCTCGACGTCGAGATCGACAAGCTGCGCAATGACATGACCGGCTCCGAGTTGAAGATCAAGAAGAACTCCAAGCGCCTGAAGGTGATGGAAGCCTTCAAGAAGTCGGGCATCAAGCCGCAGTGGATGGTGATGGATGTGCTGCCAGTGCTGCCGCCGGATTTGCGTCCCCTGGTGCCGCTGGACGGTGGCCGTTTCGCCACCTCCGACCTGAACGACCTGTACCGCCGCGTCATCAACCGCAACAACCGCCTGGCCCGCCTGCTCGAACTGAAGGCGCCGGAGATCATCGTGCGCAACGAAAAGCGCATGCTGCAGGAAGCGGTCGATTCGCTGCTGGACAACGGTCGTCGCGGCAAGGCGATGACCGGTGCGAACAAGCGCGCGCTGAAGTCGCTGGCCGACATGATCAAGGGCAAGAGCGGTCGTTTCCGCCAGAACTTGCTGGGCAAGCGCGTCGACTACTCGGGCCGTTCGGTCATCGTGGTCGGGCCAACGCTGAAGCTGCATCAGTGCGGCTTACCCAAGCTGATGGCGCTTGAGTTGTTCAAGCCTTTCATCTTCTCGCGCCTGGAGACGATGGGCATCGCTACCACCATCAAGGCGGCGAAGAAGGAAGTCGAATCCGGCACGCCGGTGGTGTGGGACATCCTTGAGGAAGTGATCAAGGAACACCCGGTCATGCTGAACCGCGCACCGACCTTGCACCGTCTGGGCATCCAGGCGTTCGAGCCGGTGCTGATCGAAGGCAAGGCGATCCAGCTGCACCCGCTGGTCTGTGCGGCGTTCAACGCCGACTTCGACGGCGACCAGATGGCCGTTCACGTGCCGCTGTCGATCGAAGCGCAGATGGAAGCCCGCACGCTGATGCTGGCCTCCAACAACATCCTGTTCCCTGCCAATGGCGAGCCATCGATCGTGCCTTCGCAGGACGTGGTGCTGGGTCTTTACTACGCCACGCGTGATCGCATCAACGCCAAGGGGGAAGGCCTGATCTTCGCCGACGTGGCCGAGGTGCAGCGCGCACTCGACAACGATGTGGTCGAGATCACCACCAAGATCAGCGTGCGCCTGACCGAGTACACCAAGAACAAGGAAAGCGGCGAGTTCGTGCCTGCGACCACCTTGGTCGACACCACAGTGGGCCGTTCGCTGCTGAGCGAAATCCTGCCGAAGGGCCTGCCGTTCAGCAACATCAACAAGGCGCTGAAGAAGAAGGAAATCTCGCGCCTGATCAACGTCTCGTTCCGCAAATGCGGATTGAAAGAGACCGTTGTGTTCGCCGACAAGCTGCTGCAGGCGGGCTTCCGCCTGGCCACGCGCGCCGGCATCTCGATCTGCATCGACGACATGCTGGTGCCGAAGGAAAAGCCGGGCCTGATCGAGCGTGCCGAGAAGGAAGTCAAGGAGATCGAGCAGCAGTACGTCTCGGGTCTGGTGACCGCTGGTGAGCGCTACAACAAGGTGGTCGACATCTGGGGCAAGACCGGCGACGAAGTCGGCAAGGTCATGATGAGTCAGCTGTCCAAGCAGAAGACCATCGACCGCCATGGCAAGACGGTGGACCAGGAGTCGTTCAACTCCATCTACATGATGGCCGACTCGGGCGCCCGTGGTTCTGCCGCGCAGATCCGCCAGCTGGCCGGCATGCGCGGCCTGATGGCCAAGCCTGACGGCTCGATCATCGAGACGCCAATCACCGCGAATTTCCGCGAAGGTCTGAACGTTCTGCAGTACTTCATCTCCACCCACGGTGCTCGCAAGGGCCTGGCGGACACGGCGTTGAAGACCGCGAACTCGGGCTACCTGACGCGTCGCCTGGTCGATGTGACGCAGGATCTGGTCGTCATCGAGGACGACTGCGGCACGCACAACGGCATGAACATGCGCGCGCTGGTCGAAGGCGGCGAAGTGATCGAATCGCTGCGTGACCGCATCCTGGGTCGGGTCACCGCCATTGAGGTGCTGCACCCCGAGACGCAGGAGCAACTGCTCGGCGCTGGCGAGATGATGGACGAGGACGTGCTCGACATGCTGGAGTCTGCCGGCGTCGACGAGGTCAAGGTGCGCACCGCGTTGACCTGTGACACGCGTTTTGGCATCTGTGGCAAATGCTACGGCCGCGACCTGGGTCGTGGCGGTACCGTCAACCAGGGCGAAGCGATCGGCGTCATTGCGGCGCAATCGATCGGCGAGCCAGGCACGCAGCTGACGATGCGCACCTTCCACATCGGTGGTGCGGCCTCGCGTGCAGCGGTGGCGTCAAGCGTCGATGCGAAGTCCGACGGCTTGATCGGCTTCAACGCGACGATGCGTTACGTGACCAACGGCAAGGGCGAGTTGGTGGTGATTTCCCGCTCCGGCGAAATCATCATCTCCGACCAGCATGGCCGTGAGCGTGAGCGCCACAAGGTGCCGTATGGTGCCCTTTTGTCGATCAAGCCAGACCAGCAATTGAAGGCAGGCACCGTGCTGGCCAACTGGGACCCGCTGACCCGACCGATCATCACCGAGTTCGCCGGCAAGGCGAAGTTCGAGAACGTCGAAGAAGGTCTGACGGTGGCCAAGCAGCTTGATGAAGTGACCGGCCTGTCCACGCTGGTGGTCATCGACTCGAAGCGCCGTGGTGCGTTGAAGGTCGTGCGTCCGCAGGTCAAGCTGCTGGACCCGGCGGGCAACGAGGTGAAGATTCCGGGCACCGATCACTCGGTGACGATCGGCTTCCCGGTCGGCTCGCTGATCCAGATCCGCGACGGGCAAGACCTGATGCCGGGCGAAGTGCTGGCGCGCATTCCGGTCGAAGGCCAGAAGACACGCGACATCACCGGCGGTTTGCCGCGGGTGGCCGAGCTGTTCGAGGCCCGCACGCCGAAGGACAAGGGCACGCTGGCGGAGATGACTGGCACCGTGTCGTTCGGCAAGGAGACCAAGGGCAAGGTTCGCCTGCAGATCACCGACCCGGAAGG
>JANXTP010000033.1 GCA_025352345.1 Burkholderiales bacterium
CGAGGTTGATGTCGAAGTAGCTGTGGGCGATGCGATTGCGCATCCCACGCATGCTGCGCCACGGTACTTCGGGGTGCGCCTGGATGAACTCGGCGTAACCGTCCATCACCTTAGTCGCTGCTTCGCCAATGATGATGAGGCTCATGATGACGGCCTGCTGGGTACGCTTATCCACGAGGAAATCGGCTTTGCCCAAACCGTCAACGAAGCCGCACGCATCCGTTGCGGCCTGCTGCATATGGTCGAGGTAATCGGGAAGGCGGTTCTCATTCATATCGGCTGCGCCTCCGCGAGTACCTGGGCCCGGAATTTTGGCGACAGGTCGGCAGGGGTCAACAAATCGACATGGATGCCCAGCAGCGCCTCCAGTTCGACTTGTAGGCCGCCAAGGTCAAACAGCGTCGCACCCGGCAACGCGTCTACGAGCAGATCGAGATCGCTACCATCCCGATCGGTGCCATGCAGCACCGAGCCGAAGATGCGCGGGTTCGCGGTGCGAAAGCGGCCCGCGGCTTCACGCACAGCTGCGCGTTTGAGATCAAGAGCGGTGGACGGTTTCAAGCAGCCTCCTCACATCAAACGGTTGTACACCACGACGCCACGGGCGACGCCTCAGCGCGCCGCAAGCTCATACGGAATCTGCCGGAACGTGACACCCGCCGCCGCGAGCCGCTGCGGGCCGACACGCACGGCCTCGCCGTAGACCACGAGCGCGGCGCCGGCCGGCGCGGCCTCGGCATGCAGCGCGAGCAGCGCCGCCAGCACGTCGCGCGTGAGCACGTTGCCGCCGGCCGGGCGCTTGTCGCCGAGGATGCCGTTGAACAGCAGGTAGTGCGCTTTGGTTCCGTCGGGCTGCACGCCGAGCAGCGGCGTGCCGGCACGCGCGAGCGTCGGGTCGTAGGCGGTGCCGGTCTCTTGTTGCCACACGTAGGCGGCCAGCGTCGGGAAGCGCACGTCGGCATGGATGCGACCCGCGGCGTCGAACACCGGCGCGCCCAGGCACATGAAGCGAAAGCCGCCGCCGCCCTGCCAGCCGACCGCCTGGCTGATGCCGCCGGGCTCGCCGTCGATCACCTTCTGCAGCCGCGGCAGGCAGTGCGTGGCGGCGTGCTCGCCCATTTCGATGCCGATCCAGCGGCGGCCCATCTTGTGGGCGACCGCGGCGGTGGTGCCGGAGCCGAGGAAGGAGTCGAGGATGAGGTCGTTTTCATCGGTTGCGATGTCGAGCACCCGCGCAAGCAATTGCTCGGGTTTCACCGTGTCGAATTGCTCCGCGTCGGGGAGCAGTTCGCGTTGGTGGGCTTTCGCCTGCTGGCTGGTCTTGACGTCCAGCAATATGGTGGGATGCGGCCTCATCGGCGTGTCCGGCGCGAACTCGCGAACATAGGGTATCCACACTTGGGTTCCGAGCCGGTCGCGTTGCTTCCAAATCAATCGCCCTTCACTGCATGCCTCGTTGACGCCGGCCTGTCCGTGTGACCATCGGGCTTCTCGACCGTCGTCATGCATAGGCCACACCGCAGTTCCGTCAGGAGCGTCGAGCTTGAAGAACATCGATGGTCTATCGGTGCGCAAGCTGTTCTTCCCGTTCTTCTTGAGAAGCCCGTCGCGACAAAGCCGACCTTGCTCATCTCGTTGACCGTAGGCGTCGAGAAGCGACTCAGCCGACTTCTTCTTGAACTGCGCCGAGCCTGCTGATCGCCCATAGCACAGCAAGAACTCATGATCGGGCGTGATGGCCGGCTTGTTGTCGTTCGGGCTGTCGACCTTTTGCCAAATGAACGTGGTCACGAAATTCCCTCGCCCGAACACCTCATCCATCAACACCTTCAGGTAATGCCCTTCGTTGTCGTCGATGGTCACCCAGATCGAACCGTCCTCGCGCAGCAACTCGCGCAGCAATTGCAGCCGCGGCAGCATCATCGACAGCCACTGCGCGTGCTCGAGGTTGTCGTCGTAGTGCTCGAACGCGCTCTTGGTGTTGTACGGCGGGTCGATGAAGATGCACTTGACCTGACCGCGGTAGAACGGCAGCAGCGCCTTCAGCGCTTCGAGGTTGTCGCCCTGGATCAGCAGGTTGCCGGTGGCTGCGTCGCCGTGCGTCGAGACCGGTTCCAGCAGCCGGTACGGCACGCGGGCGGCGATGGTGAAAGCGTCTTGGCGGTTCAGCCAGTCGAGGGTGGGCATGAAGGGGTCGTTCTCGAAGTCAGGCTGTGAGCCCGTGCTGCGCATCGAACACGCTCTCCACGGTTTCGCGGTGGAACAGGTCTAGGTAGGGCTGGTAGCGGTAGGCACGGTTGCGCTCGAAGCCGGTCACCTCCTTGAGCCAGCCGCGCGCCTGCATGTCGAGCGCGAGTTTCACAGCCGTGGGGTGGCTGCAGCCGACCAGCTCGGCGATGCGCTTGGGCGAGACCAGCGGCTGCTGGAACAGGTGATCGAGCAGCTTCAGCGCCTTGGCGTTCTTGACCACCGCGGCGCGGTGCGTCTCGCGCAGCGTGACGATGTCGTGTGCGGTGCGCGAAGCGGCGCGCGCCGT
>JANXTP010000036.1 GCA_025352345.1 Burkholderiales bacterium
CTGCAGCAGCAGGTGCTGGAACGGCTCGCCGAAGACCTTCTGCAAGCCGAACAAGCAGTGCGGGCGGCCCATGAAACGGCGACTCACGAAGAAAACATCGCCGAAAACAAGTACGACACCTTGGGGCTCGAAGCCGCCTACCTCGCCACAGGCCAAGCTCGTCGCGCCGAAGCCATCCGCCAGGCCATGGCCCATTGGCGCCAATTCCGCCCGAGCCCCTACGACGCCAGCAAAGGTATCCAGCTCGGCGCGCTGGTCTGCTTGGTCGATTCCGACGACAAGCAGCAACAGCTCTTTCTTGGCCCGGATGGGGGCAGCATGAAATTGGTCAGCGGCACTCAGCTCGTTCAGGTCGTCAGCAGCGAAGCCCCTTTGGGCAGGGCCATGCTGGGTAAATTCGAGGGTGATGAGGTGTCGATACAGGTCGCTCCAATCCGACAGCAGTTTGAGGTGCTGCGAGTTCATTGAGCCGCAAGGATGACCGCTTTGAGACCCAAACCGTGAATTCACGGGGGCGGTATCACCGGCCGCAACCGCTGCATTGGTTCCGCTCAGATAAGCACGGCGAAGGACTGCATAGGGTCGGATACGGACGCTGAACAACAACTGCCCAGCCGGCCGCAATCAGTCTGATCCCGAAGTGCTTGATTTGAACGGAGTGCCACCAACACACCCCTGTGTGTCGTCGACGCAGACATCAATGTGAAGCAGCCACGTCGGCTGTCGCGGCAAGATTCGGCGAAGGAAACCGTGGCATGGCTTCCAATGCCGGCTTCCAAATCCAGACCGTCTCCTCGCCGCGAGGGTCCGCGGAGTTGGTGCCGACAGTCAGTGGCGCTCCCTCACGCCCTGGCGACACGACGAACATTAAAAACGCCGCGCCGCGCCTATCCGTCAGCACGGCAGTGGCAACGCACTGGTCGCGATGCAGGTTGTATCGGAGCCCCTTGACGAAGGCTCGCCCATCTGAAACGAGTTGCTCGACGAGTTGGCGCTCGAACGAGTCCTCGATTGGCAGCCACTGCGCCGTGACTGGCATGAGCGACATTTCGAAGATGACAGGAACGCCAGCACTACTCGCGCCGAAGGTCGCAGCCATGACCATGTGGATGTCTTCGGTGGCGCCCCACAGCGCCAACTCCGATTCGAAGCGCCTGCCAAGTCGACGGTAGAGCTGCGCGTCCAGCGCGAAGGCCTGATCGGGTACATGCTTCACCACGGCCTTGAACCCATAGCGCGCCGGCACGATTTCCTTAACCTCAGCGATCAGCAGCAGCAGGTGCTGCGGCTTGCCGGGTACTGCGATGGCTTGCGACCACTGCGCCATCCGCCTGGCGTTGATCGCATCGCGCTGATCGACCGAGAACACCTCGGGGATGTAGAGCCGCGAGCGCAGAGAATCCCCGCGCACGATCATGTTCTCGGCGGCCAGCAGCAAATGCCTGCGCACCGTGCTCCAGGTTCGTTTGCCCGCAAACCCGGGCTGCCAGCGCGTCAGGTCGGCTTGGTCCCACAGGTAGTGCAGCAGCCCGCGCAATGACAGCTTCATGCCGCTGCTCGCCACGCTGTCGCCGGCCCCGCTCGCGGCCGGCATCGCCGAGCGTCCTGCGATCTTCGACATAGAGAAGTCGAGCTTCAAGGTCGTTTCGCCGGTCGTCGGATCTTCGGTGATCGCCGACCCCAACACCTCCCCCAGGCCGGAGGCCTCCGCAGGCGGTTCGTAGGATGGGCAGTCGGGTGCGTGGTGGCTGCCGGTGTTCGGCATGCGCTTGACGATGAAACCTTCGCCAAGCCGTGCCACGTACATCTCGATCCCATCGCGCAAGCAAAGACATCGAGGCCGGTGGTGTTCGGCGTGTGCCGCCGCGATGGCTTCGGCGAAGCCTGATGAATCCGGCTTAAGCCGCTTACCGCCGATCAGATACGTCTGCGGTGAAGTCGATGCACCCGCCTCGTTTGCCATGCCTTGCATGACTGTCTTCAACGCGCTGGAGCGGCACGCTCGCGGCTGCGTTGCACTTCTGGGGTCGGCACCACTACCGGCCGCTGCGATGGCGCCGCCTTGTCGTACACCTTGACCTTGATGGACTGACCTTCGCGCAGACGCTGTGCGAGCTTCTCGGTGGCCGCCGCCATCACAGCCTCGCGCTGCTTGTTTGGAACGCCCTTGGCGACTAACACCGCATCGATGGCGGCGAGTACGGCCTTGCGACCGCCGCCACCGCGGGCAGAAGCTTTCTCGGCGGGCGCTGCCGCATCAGCGGGGCTGTTCCCACGCGCCGGCTCGATCCGGTTGACCAGTCGCGCCTCGCGTTCTTTCTTCAGCACTTCAAGATCGGCCGGGTTCGGCTCGTAACCGATCGCCTTGACGCCTCGCACCGAGGCTTCCAGCCACACCATGCGTTTGAAGTCTTCGTTGCCCGACACGCGCAGCGCGCGCCAGTTACGCGCTTCGGCCACGTCGACCATCGACCGCGCCACCGACGGGCTGTTGGTGTCGGTTGACAGACGGAACGTCGATTCGGTGAACGCCACGCGCGACGTGTCGCCGCGGAACCGATACTCGGTGCGGCCGATCGTCACATCCCCGACGGTCACCGGCGCCCGTTTGATGAGGTACCGATCCACCAGCGAGGCTTCGAGCCTTGCTACGATCGCCGCGCGCTCTGCTTTGGCGTCGATGCTGGCAATGCCCTTCGCGTCTGCGGCGTCAGCTTGCGGTTGGGCCTTGCCCAACGGCACGACGTTTGTCGCCTGCGGAACGTCATCGCGTACGGGCGTGGCATCGACCGGGCGCTCCGGTGCTTCCGCACGCTGCGCGCTACGCTGCCCGTCTCTTTGCCATTGGCCACCGACCTTCTGGACCGCCGTGCGTTTGCCCTCGGCGTCCAGTGCAATGAACCGGTTGCTGCCGAGCTGATCCGCTTTCGCGGCGATCTCGGTGAAGCTGTTCGCGCGGTACGTCACTTCTGCAAATGGATCGCGCAGCTCGTACCGCTCACTGGGCACATCGATCGGCGTCTGAAAGCGCTCTTTGGCGACGGCGGCGCGGTTGGTAGGCTCGACCGTGCCACCCTGGGTTGATGTCGGGCGACGGGAGGGGGACTTATCAGCATCCATGGTGTCCTCGCTGGAAAGTACGGTCGAAGGCGTCGTGGTTCAAGGCATGGCGGCGGCTGAAGAACCCATGGCGACCGGCAGTGCCCGGTACACCTCGATCTCGACGCGCCTGTTCAGGCCCTGGCCGGCCGGGCTAGAGTTGTCGGCGGCATGGTCGCCGGCTGGCTGGTACGTGGCCCGGATGCGCGCCGCATCGACGCCAGCACCAACCAGGTACTCACGCACAGCAATGGCCCGCTCGCGGGCAATGCGGCTCTCAGCGGCGGAGTCGGTCGCGCCGTCTGTTCGGCCTCGCAACAGCACCAGGGGCGCAGTGCGAGCGGTCTCAACCAAGGCCGAGGCGGTGTTGGCAGAAACGACGACGCGCGTGCTTCCAAAGGCGAAGCGGATCGTGAAGACGCTGTTGGCTGGCGCTGCTGCAGGCGTAGCCATATGCGCCGCAGCGATGGCTTGCTGCTGTGCCGAAATCCGAGCAAGTGTCGCGGTGGCCGATTCGGCGAGGCGGCTCGATTCAGTGGCCACGATGCGGGTGTTCTGCAGATCGCTCTTGCAGACCTGAAGATCGACGGCCATCGCCGAGTTCGCGGGCCGCTTGTTGGCCTCATCCAACAGTGACGCGGGCCTATCTGCAGCCAGGCTCTGGGTCAGTTCGCCAGAGCCCGTCGCCGTCGCGCTTGAGACTGAAGTGCAACAGGGGATGCTCGAATCGAACGGGGTCGCCTTCGCACCATCGGCTGAATGCGGCAGGGTCGGTGAAGTGGACAGACTGCACTGTCCGCAACCCTCGTCTGGGAATCTCTTCACGTTCGACATAAAGACCTCCTGCAACGCGTTGAAGGAAGAAGTTCACCTCGCCTTTGTGTCCCGTCGCCTTCAACGACCGGGTGTCGTCGGTTGAGGCGGGCTCGTCCCGGAGCTCACCCGTCGATTCGGTCGAACGCCGGGCGTGCCGTGCATGCCACTCGGCGGGCTTCATGGCCCATCTCGGAACGACACGACGCATGCCGATGGGATTCGGCAGTGCTTAAAAAAATTCGACGCCTTTGAGGCCGCAACGGTTGCGGCAGGCGCCATGTCTGAAGGGCGCATACGGTCTCCAAGCAGAAATCTGAACTTCGTTTCCGCTCGGACAGGCGGCTTTTGGTGACCCGCAGTGCACGGGCTTTCTGACACGGCGTAGAGAAACCCAGGCAGACCCAGTCTGTCTAGCGCCGCAATCAACTATTTGGTAAGGATTAGTAGCCAGTCAGAGCGTCTGCAATGGCAGACGCTGAGTTCCCGTCCGCTCTTCGGGACGTGTCCCTGCGAGCGTCCGCATCCCTCGTCGGCGCGGTCGAGCGGCCCCGCGTTCGTCGTCCGCCTCTTGTGCGAACCGTAGCGCCGCGCGCGCTGGCACAAGGGCCTTTCGCGGCATAAACGGCCGCCTTCCCGCCGCCGTTTCACTCTGGCGGGCCCCTTCCATTTATTCCACGGTGCCCTTGCGCCCGCGCTTCATCGCGGCGCTCTCGGTGTCGCACGGCGACCGACGAATGCGGGGCAGACATCAGCTCAACAGCACACCCGACGCCGAGGGGTCAACCGCCACGAACGGCTCCCTCGGAAATCAGGGCAGGTGGTCTTTGGGAATGAAAGGAAGGGCGACGTGCAGGAACAAATTGACATCGACGAGGACGCCCCGGCAGCACGGCACTTACGAATCGTTGCCATGTTGTTCGGCCGTTATGGGCTTCCCTGGCCGGGTTTGCCGCCGTAGCGCCGCGTCGCGTGGAGCCCGGGAACTGTCTTCAACTATTGGAGTTCATCATGGAACACACGAGAGAAATGCTGTTGCTGCCGTTGTCGAGTCTGGTGCCGTCGCCGCAGAACGTGCGGCGTCATACTGCCGGGCAGATCGAGGAACTGGCAGCGCTGATCGACGCGCAGGGGCTGCTGCACAACCTCATGGTCACCGAGCAGGTGATCGGGCGCGGCAAGGCCACCAAGGTGCGGTTTGCGGTCGCGGCCGGTGAGCGGCGCCGTCGGGCGCTGCTGTTGTTGCAGCAGCGTGGCCGTCTGCCGAAGTCGCATGAGGTGCTGTGCGAGCTGGTGCCGCCCGAACGTGCGTTGGAAATCAGCGTGGCCGAGAACAGTGGCCGGGAGGCATTGCATCCGGCCGACGAGTTCGAGGCCTTCAAGGCCTTGATCGACGAGGGCAAGGGCATCGAGGACGTGGCGACGCGCTTCGGCGTGTCGGTGCTGACCGTGCAGCGGCGCTTGAAGCTGTCGGCGGTGTCGCCGAGGCTGCTCGGGCTGTACCGGCAGGACGGCATCAACCTCGACCAGTTGATGGCACTGACGCTGAGCGACGAGCACGAGGCTCAGGAACGCGCGTGGTTCGAAGCCCAGCCCTGGGATCGCACGCCTGCCGCGTTGCGGCGCGTTCTCACGGCGGGAGAGGTCGAAGCGGCCGGCAGCGCGCTGGTGCGTTTCGTCGGCATCGAAGCCTATGAGGCGGCGGGCGGCGTCGTGCGCCGCGACCTGTTTGACGACGCGCAGAGCCGGTTTCTGTCGGACGCCGCACTGGTGCAGCGGCTGGCAACCGACAAGGTGGAAACGCTGGCCGAGGCCGTCCGTGCCGAAGGATGGGCCTGGGTCGAGGCACGGCTCGATGTCGATTCCCACGCGCTTCGGCAGTTCGTGCCGTGCGAGCACACCCTGCGCAAGCCGACGAAGCAGGAGAAGGAGGAGCTGGCTGAACTCGACAGCCGCGCGGTCGAGTTGAAGCGTGAGGGTGAGGCGCTGAATGACACGGCTGAGTGGTCGGCCAACGATGCCGAACGCATCGACCTGGAAGAGCAGGCCATTGAAGAGCATCGCAAGGCGATCAAAGGGGCGCTCAAGACTTGGCGTACCGAGGTGAAGCAGCACGCGGGCGTGATCGTCACGGTCGGCCGACAAGGGGATGCAGAGGTCGTTCGGGGGTTGCTGCGCCATGCCGACCGCAAGGCCTTGGCCGCATCGCAGAAGGCGACGCTGCGCGCGGGCGCAGCTTCCCCCGGAGAGTTGCCTGGCGATCCAGTGCAGTTGGGTGGGCTTGTCGCGCATCGGGGCGCGAAGTGCAGCGACAACCTCCTGCGTCGGCTGGCGGCGCATCGCACGGTCGCACTGCAGGTGATGCTGTCCCGCAATGGCGACGTTGCGCTGGCGGCTGTCGTGCACGTCTTCGTGCAGCGCGTCTTCGGGGACGAGTACCGGCGCGCCATCCCGGCCTTGCAGATCGCGCCGCAACTGTCCGCGCATGCGTTGCAGGCCGTCGCCGACGACTTGAAGCAGAGCACCGCGTGGCAGGTGCTGGAAGCCGCGCGGCTGGCCTGGCAGGAGCGATTGCCCGCGAACGCGGCCGAGTGGTTCGGATGGCTGATCGGACTGCCTCAGAACGAACTGCTCGATCTTTTGGCCCTGTGCTCGGCATCAACGCTGAACGCCTCGCCGAACAGTGGCGCGGCAAGTGATGCGAACGCACTCGCCGAGGCCGTGGGCCTGGACATGGCGGATTGGTGGGAGCCCACGGCATTCGGTTTCCTGAAACACGTGTCCAAGGCTCAGATCATGGACGCCATCAAGGAGGCGGGCTCGGAGCCGACTGTTGAAGAGTTGAGCGCGTTGAAGAAGGATGCGTTGGTGGTGAAGGCCGTGTCGCAACTGGCCGGGAAGCGATGGCTCCCGCTGCCGCTGCGACGCCCGCCTGGTTGACGGGATCAGGTGGGCGGGTGAACCTGCCCGCCTGATCTGTATTGGAGTGAATCATGTGGCTGCTGTATGCACGAGCACCTGCGCCGGACGCGCTGTACTGGCCCGGCCGGCGCTGGCTTGCGGCCGTCGATGCCGTAGCGTGGCCGCTGGCTTGGGTGATCGTGTTCAGCCATGCGCCGAAGCCTGTCGGGCTCGTCGGGCCCTTCGTCGTAGCCATCGCGTTTCTATGCGCGCTGGGACGGCTGCATCGTGCGCTGTTTGCAAACCATCGCTATCGGTTTACGACCTGGCGATGGGGTCGCGTCGCAGCGCCCCTGACGTTCATCGGTCTGGTGATAAGGCTGATGCTGACGGCGTAGGCAAGTCAGTGGGCAACTGTCGGACGCCCCTCTGTCCACCGCTCCAAGTCGGTTCGGCGCCATGCGATGGCGCGACTCGCAAGACGCACGGGCGGGGGAAACTTGTCCTGTGCCACGAGTCGGTAGATCGTCGAGCGGCCCAAGCCGGTCATGCGCGTGACGGCCCACATGCGCAGGAAGGGCGACGCATCCGAGCCGGGGGTGTCTGCGGTGTTCGCGTTCAGATCGGGCATGGTGCAGCTCTCCACTTGAGTCCTTGGAGCTACTCTAGGCGC
>JANXTP010000041.1 GCA_025352345.1 Burkholderiales bacterium
GGGCTGAACCTGGCGCTCGTTACCGACAGGCCGGTCGCCACCTTCTTTCTGCCGCCCACGCGCTTCTGGGAACTGATGGTCGGCGCCCTGCTCGCCTGGCTGACGCTGTACGCCGACGGTGGGCCCGTGCCATGGCTGCGCAAGCGTTTGTCAGCTCATTCAGGGTTGCATCAGCATGTGACAGACGGCTTCGCATGGCTCGGCCTGTTGATGCTGGCGTCGGCGCTGTGGTTGATCGACAAGTCCGACCCCTTTCCGGGCTGGCGGGCACTGCTGCCGACGCTCGGCACCTTCGCACTGCTGGCCGCGGGATCGGAGGCCTGGGTCAACCGGCAACTGCTGTCGCAGCCGATCCTGCGCTTCTATGGCGCGATCAGCTATCCGCTCTACCTGTGGCACTGGCCGCTGCTGTCGTTCCCGATCGTGCTCGGCATTCCGTTGACCAGCGAACTGCGGGTGCTGATCCTGGTCACGAGCGTGGTGCTGGCCGCACTCACCCGTGAACTGATCGAGAAGCCTGTGCGTCGCGGATTCGGCGGGGCGCGCTTCACCTGGGCCCTGTTCGCCACACTGGCAGTCCTCGGCGCCTGTGGCTGGGTCGTGAAGTGCACCGACGGGCTGCTGAACACCTACCCGCCCAGCGTGCGCGAGATGGCGGCAGCGGAGTTCGATGCCGACTTTCCCGGCTACCGCATCGATCAGTGCTTTCTGCGCACCGAGCAAGGCCCTGAAGCGTTTCCCGATCACTGCATCGATCGCTCAGTCCCGTCCCGGCCACTGATGTTTCTGTGGGGCGACTCCCACGCCGCCGCCCTGTATTCAGGTCTGCAGGGCGAGTCCGAGCGACAGCCCGAGGGCAGACGGTTTCGGCTGGCACAGTTCACGGCAGCGGCCTGCCCTCCGCTGATGCCAGCGCCACCCCACAGCGCGCGACAGTGCGAACGAACCAACCAGGCGGCACTCGAACGGATCACCGCGGAGCGGCCCACCACCGTCATCCTTGCGGGCAACTGGTCGAAGTACGGCACCGATGCCGAGTCGCTGCGCGGTGTCGCCGTGAGCCTGCGCCAGACCGTGGCTCAGCTGAAATCCATGGGCGTGGACAGGGTCGTGGTGTTTGGCAACCTGCCCACCTGGCAGATCGCGCAACCGCGTGTCCTGCTCGGCCAGTGGAACCGAAGCCACGCGATCCCGGAGTACACCGACGACCACCTCGACCCGGCCTCCGTTGCCACGAACCAGGCCATTCAAAGCGCGATGGCGGGCACCGGCGCGGTCTTCATCTCGCCGATCGAGAAGCTTTGCAATACGTCGGGCTGCCTGGCGTCGACGCAGCACAACGGCGTGTTCCACCCGACCAGCTTCGACGAATCGCATCTGACAGTGCAAGGCTCGCAGGCGCTGATCGAGCGCAGCGGCTCGGCGCTGTGGCGCTGATGCCTGTGGTTCAGCACCCCGGCAATGCGCGGCGCAGCACTTGCGTGAGGATGCTCGCCAGCATCGCATTGCCTTCGGCAGTCGGGTGCACTTGATCGCGGTACATTGCATCAGTCCACTGCGGGTAGCGGGCGATGTCGATCAGCACCAGGCCATGCGCGGCAGCCGCGAGTTCAAACTTGTCTCGATCAACCAGCCATTCCAGCCCCTGCCGGGCGCCCTGCAGTTGCCGCCGATCGGGGTACAGGAAGAGAATGCCCGCCGGCTTCTTGCCCGAGGCACGCTGAAGCTGGTTCAGCGCGGCGTCGAACTGCCGGTAGTTGCTGGCCAGTTCTGCCGCATCGGTGACTTGCCCCGCGGGTTCTGGCAATGTCCATTGCAAAAATTTTTCGCGCAGCAGTTTGCGCACGACGTGGCCCGTGGCCCACACAGGATGGTGGGTCGGGATCACTGTCTCATAGGTCCAGCCCTGAGCGCCGGCCATCTGGTGGCCCATGATTTCCCAGACAAAGAAGTCTGCGCCGTCGATGATGTCCGGGAAGCGTTCGAGAAAGCGGTATTCATTGACCGTGCTCCACCCACCCGTGGCCACCGGCCAGATGGCGCATTGCGCATCCATATGCGACTGCATCTGTGGCGCCACTTTGTCGGGCTGGTCGTAGTTGTTCCCGCCGAGGATGACGCTGTTGCCGATCAGCAGCACGTCGGTCCGGCCGCTGGGCTTCCAGGGAGCCTCGATACCCATGCTGCGGTTGTTGAACACCCATCGGTTCTTCTGTAGAAACGCCCCCGATTGGTTCGGCTGCGGAAAGTAGCCAATTTCATCGTCCACCGCATAGATCGGGAAGTCGACCCACCCGAGCGTGCGCACGGCGAGCTCGGTGACGGCGAGCAACACCGCGATGGCAGCCGCCCTCACGCGCCATTTGTGCGGGTTCATCGCCACGCAAGCAGGCGACGCTCGATCAGAAGATGGAAAGCCATCGCCGCGCCGATGCAAACGCAAAGCGCGGACACGAAGGCGACAGCAGCACCAATGGCGCCACGCAAGCCCGCCCAAATCAGCAGCTTGCAGATCAAGCTGACCATGGGGAAGTGCATCAGATACATCGCATAGGACGAATCGCTGAGCAGCTTCACGAACACCGCGTTGCGCCGCGGCGCCTCAGCCGCTTCGGCATTGACCAAATAGAAGAGCACGACGCATGCCAGCACGACGAAGAACAGGTTCTTGTCGGGCAGCCAATCGAATTCACTGCCGCCCTGGGCGGTCACGGCGATGAACACGTAGGCTGCCAGGGCCGCCCAAGCGAAGGCCATCGCGTGCGGCACGGCCGGCAATCGCTTCACCAACCACGCCGAAGCCGCGCCGCAGGCGAAATACGCCATGCTGCCACCCGTCAGAAAATGCCGGTACCCGGTGCAATCGGCAGACCAACAGCCCAGCGCATTAGCGATCAAAGCGACGCCCAGCGCGAGCCCCAAGGTCCGACTGGCGATCCACGTGGCGAGCACCAGGCAGAAGACGATCTCGTAATGCAAGGTCCAGGCCACCACGATCACGGGCGCGCCCGTCGCACCGCCAGCTCCCGTGTATTCAGGCACCAGCAGAAACATCTTCAGGACCGCTGCCGGGTCACTCGGAATCGCAGCGCGCAACGTCGGGAAGAACAGTGCAGGCGCCATCACCAGCAGCAAAATGATCCAGTACGTGGGGTACAGCCGCACGAAGCGACGCCGCAGGAAGGAAAGTGCCTTGTGCGGCTGGCCGAAGTCGCGCGCGTAGACCAGCGCCAGGACGAATCCACTGAGGACGAAGAAGAACGGCACCCTAGCACCGCCAAATCCGAAGACACGGGCGTAGGCATCGACACCGAAATACTTGTCGAGTGCAATGGTTCCGCTCAGGTGGTACAACAAAACGGACAGTGCCAGGATGCCTCGCACCGCATTCAAATTCGAATAGCGTGGCGTGTGCTGAATGGGTTCGGCGCGTGCCTCAGTGTTCTTGAGCACGGCCTGCGCGATCACGCTGAGGCTCCAGCCGAAGACTCCAGCGCGAGCACGCGCCGGTAGATCGACAGATAGGCATCGATGGCGGCATCAGCGGCAAAGCGCTGAGCCCAGGCGCAGCCCATCGCGGACCGCTTTTCACGCTCGGCATGCGAGCGCTTCAGCACCGCGACCAGAACCTGCGCGCCCTGCTGCGCCCACAGGCTGGCATCGTCTGTCGATGCCAGCCGAGGCAAGTAGACAGCCTCCTCACCACCGACTTCCGTCATTGGCGCTGCGTCGGTGGTGATGACGGGACAGCCGCAGGCCAGCGCCTCGGCGATCGGCCAGCCGAAGCCTTCGGCCCGACTCGGAAACAGCAGCAGTTCGGCATGCGAGTACAGCGCCTCCAGCGTGTCGTTGTCCAAGCCGCTGAAGAAGCGCACCGAGCCCGCCGTCGGCACCCGCGACAGTGCAGCCCGCAGAGCGGCGTCGGGCGGCGGGCTGACCATCCACAACGGCAGGGGCGTCTCACCCGCACGCTGCGCGATGTGCACGTAGCGGGCATACAGCAGCACGACACCGACGCTGTTCTTGTACCACTGGCCACCGCCCACATGCAGCACGCAGCGCGGGGCATCTGCCGGCAGTCCGGCTCGCAGCAGCCGCTGCCGCACGACATCGCGCGACAGCGGACGGTACGGGTGGTTCAAGCCGTTGTAGACCACCTCCGACGTGACCGGATCGACGCCCCCATGGCGATGCAGATCCTCTCGCGTGTGTTGCGAGATCGAGATGAAATGCCGTGCCTGCTGAAAGCCGCGGCGGATGTAGCGCTGGTACAGGCGACCCGTCAGAGTGGTCTGGTTCTCGGGGATTTCGCCGAGTGCCGAGCGCAACGCCAGCAGATCGTGGCAGTGCACTACGTGCGGCCGGTGCGCTGCAAGCGGCACCCACGGGCCCAGCGCCTGGTCGCAGAACACATACAGTGTGCTGGGTGGGTCGTGCCTCATGGCCGCACGCATCTGGCGCGGAAACAGCAGGTATTGGTCGATGTAGCCGGCCCATTTGGACAAGCTCCCCCCAGTCACCCATCGACGCACACAGGCTTCAGGGCGACGGACTTCAACCGTGTGTCCACGCTGGCGAAACGCCTCGGCCAACGAGCGGGCAAAGTGGTCCTGGCTGGTCAGGCCCAGAAACGCCGGATGGGTGTGCAGCACCAGCTTCATCGAGGACGCTGTTCACGCCCCGGGACGTGCCCTATCACGCGCAGGTCCCGGGCGACGAACAAGGCGTTGCAGAACAGGTTCGGTTCGTCGAAATGGTGCAGCGGGTAGGTTTCGTAGAGTCCAAGAAACCGGTATCGGTGGTGCGCTGCGAGAAAGTCAAATACGGGCTGGAACGCAGTGTTCTGGCTGTTGTCGTGCAGCAAGGTCACTTCGACATGCACGTAGCTCAGGCACTGGTTGGCGAGCATGCGGTCCGCGCCGCGCAGCACATCGAGGTCGTAGCCCTCGGTGTCGGTCTTGAACACGTCGACCGCGTCGATGCCGTGCGCATCGCAATAGCGATCGACGGTCTCGATGCGTATGGTTTCAGCGGGACCTACAGACGGCGGCGCGGTCGATGGCAGCAGCGAATTCAGCACCGACAGCTCGCGCGGCTGCACCACGGCGGATCCAGGTTCGGCGCCGAGCGCCAGGTCGACCACCGTGACCTCCGACAGGCTACTGGCCACCGAGAGAAGCTCGGCGCGTGGCTGCGAAAACGGCTCGAACGCGTGAATCAACGCATCCGGCCACGACCGCTTCAGCTCGAGCACCGTCTGGCCCACATTGGCACCCACGTCAAAGCAGATCGGCGCCCGGCCCACCCGCCCGGATCGACGGATATCGTGCAGCCAGTCCACCCCGGTCGGCAACGAGGCATCGGTGTGGAAGTGGAGTCCCATCCGGCGAGTGACACCCTTGATCCATCGCTTCATCTCAGACCCCTCGGCGGAGGAGCTGGCGCATCACGGACAGACGCGGAGGCAACACAGGCAACAGGCAGGCGCACAGCCCGCGCAGCGTCAGGCGGGCCCGCAGTGAACGGAACGCAAAGCCGGCGCATGCCAGGCGCTTCCCGTCCTGCCAAGCGCGGACCGCACAGCCGTAGAAGCCCAGCGCTGCCTTGTGGCGTGTGAGGTGATGCAGCGACGCGAACAATGGGTCCCCGGACATCGCCTGCCAGCAGGTTGCCGAGCCGAGCCGCCAGGCAAGTCCACCGCCACTGGTCAGGTTGTCCGCGTGGGTGCGCCAGGCGCTCAGGCGCTTGCGCTCGTACCAGGCGCCCCCGCCCGCGCGGCACAGCAGATACGCGAGCCAGAGGTCATAGGCCGGCCCCGCCTCGGCGGGCAACGCCGCCGGCAGCGCCGACCGGCGAAACAATGCCCCCATGGCCATCGGGATGGTCTGCTGCGCGACCAGCGAGGCAAACGGGCGGTGCATGCCCGGCGGCAGCTTCGAGCGCCCCCAGACACCGGAGTTGTGGTCGGTGTCGGCATCGCGTCGACGCCCTCGCACGTCGATGATCCAGTGATCGCAAAACGCCAGCACCGCGTCGGGCTGCCGCTGCAGCGCCTGCGCCAGCTGCTCGACGAAGGTGGGAGCCAGCCAGTCGTCGTGGTTCAGCACCGCCAGGTACTCACCCTGCGCCTCGCTGAACGAAACCCAGTGGTTGCGGGCGACCCCGAGCGGCGGCGCGTTGTGGCGGTAGCGCAGACGCGGGTCACGGAAGCCGGCAACGAAGGTGCGCAGGGCATCGTCAGGGGAATCGTCAGAGACGATAACCTCGATGGCATTCCAGGTCTGGCCCAGGGCGCTGGTGATCGCCGACGACAGGTGGTCGCGGCGCGACTGGTAGGTCGCGATGACGACGCTGACGAGCGGTTGGGACACGATCGGAACTTCAGAGCACGGTGGCGAGGCCAGCCGTCGTGGCGACCAGCACGAACTGAACACCGAAAACCCCCGGGAACTGGGACAGTGCTCGTTGGTCGATCCACTTCGACAACGGCTGCCCGACAACTCTGGACAGCGGGAAGATGCCGTCGGCCGCGCGCTCGCGCACCTCGAAGCCGGACTCGCGAACCAGCGATTCGGCGCTGTCCCAATCGAAGAAGCGGATGTGGGTGCGGTCCATCAGCCCGCCGTCGGTGTAGCGAAAACGACCTCGCAGGAACTGAAGCCGCTGCTTCCAGAACAACACATTCGGCAACGCCACCAGCAACGTGCCCTTCGGTGCCAGGCAGTGCCGTAAGCGCGACAACAGCTGCTGCGGATCGAGCAGGTGTTCCAGCACGTGGGAGCAGACGATGCAGTCGAAGCGGCCGAGACCAGCGGGATCGAAGTGGTTGAGGTCGGCGACCTCGACCCGGTCGAGGTGCCGCCCGGCCAGCACGGCTTCGGCATCGCTGTAGGTGACGCCCACGACCGAGCACGGCATCACCGCCTTGACCGCAGCACCGAACACACCGCCCCCGCAGCCGATGTCCAGCAGACTGGTGGCGCCGGACGGAATGCGCTGCAACACCGCTTGGTTGACAGACTGGTAGATCATGCCGGACGGTTGCGATAGCGATCGAACAGGGCTCGCCGCAAGGGCGCCACCCGCATCACCGCATAGACCACGACCGGTGCGATGAAGTCGAAGCCGACCGTGCGGTACTGGGTCCACGGAATCGATGAGAAGCGGCCGAGGCGGTAAAGCCGTGCGCGGCCTCGCAGCGCACGCAACAGGTGCATCACATTCCAGCCCGCGACGAATTCCGGGTGTTTCTGGCCGTAGATCGCGTGCGAGATGATGGCGCGCGACACCTCCCTTTCGGAGATGCTGCGCCACGGGTGGTAGACCACCGCATCGTCGGCGAACACGATCACCGCATGCCGGGCCTTCAACCGGTCCATCAGGTCGCAGTCCTCCAGGCAAGCAAACGGGAACTCCTCGTCGAAGCGGCCGACCGCATCGAATACCCGCCGCTGGATCAGCAGGTTGCACGACCACAGGTAGCCCCCGGTCGTGTTCAGCGGCGCATGGTGGTTGCCGTTCGGCCGATCGCCCACCGCATGGATCGCCCCTTCAAACACCTCAGCCTGCGGCGCGGCCTCGATACGCCGGGTGTAGGCCTGCAACAGGTCACTGATCAGGTAGCAGTCATCGTCGAGAAACAGGACCCACTGGGCATCGCCGAAGCTCGCGCCGTGGTTGCGGTTGACCGCCGGGCCCCGGGCCGGGCCGGCCACGTAACGCACCGAGGGAAAGGCCGTGCGCACACGTTCGCGCAGCGCCTCGGTGTAGCGATCGTCGGTGACGGTGATCGATTCGGCGTGGAGAGCAATCGATGCCGCACATTCGGCATACAGCGACGACAGCAGCCGCATCAGGTCATCGCCGCGACCAGCACAGGGGATCACGATGTCAATGCGGCTCATGCGGCACTCGCTTTTAGGTGGGCATGACGCCTCAGTTTCCAGGTGAAGTAACCGATCGCCACCACGACCCCGACCGCGCCGGTGGCGGTATTGATCTGGAAGCTGCCGCGCACGGTCGACACATCGACCAGGCTGGCCGCAATCGCCGTGGCGGCGAGGCCGGTCGACACCACCAGCCACAACGGCATCACCCAACCCCGTGCGCAGCCGATGCTGTAAACCGTGCCGCCCCAAGTGGCCAGCGTGCTGGCCAGAATCATCCACAGCAGTTCCGACTGCAGGCCGCCATAGGTGCCGCCGAGCACCCACAGGATGGCGGCCGGAAAGGCACTCGCCAGGGTCAGCAGAAGCGCCAGCAAGGCCGCGTAGAACGCGTTGACACTGACGAAGCCCGACATCAGTTCGACCGGCCCGTCCTGGCGGGCGAAATATGGCAGTACCAGCGCCGCAGATACTGAGCTAATCACTGCAAAGCCAGCGCCCAGGCGACCCAAGGCACCGACTTCGGCCACGCGCTCGGCACTGCCGAAGACACCGATCAGCCACACCGCGAGCTGACTGCTGAGCACGAAATAAATCGAGTTCGGTGCCTGCTTCCACAGGTGCTGGCGCAGCGCCGCCAGGTTTTGTCCCGCTGCAAGCGCAGGCCGCTCGACCTGCTCGGTCAGGTAGCGCCGCAGCGAGACAAAGTAGGCAGCCGCCACCACCAGGTTCAGCAGGCAAGCCACGGTTGCGTCGAGGGCCACAAATGCGAGCAGCAGCACGGTTGCGAGCTTCGCGGCGTTGATGCGCAGGTCGAGCTTCTGCTGCAACGCGACGTGGCCCGACAAGCGCGCAATGGACAGCGCGATGCCGACCCGCACATTCAGTGCCGCCGCCGCGATGATCAGCACCGTCAGCACTGCTACCTGCCAGGTGGGTGCCTGCTGGCGCATCAGCAGCCACGCACAACATGGGATCAGCGCAGCGAACGACCAGCCAGCCAGCTGGCGGTGCAAACCATTCGCATCGGACACCAATGCGCCCAGTGCCTGCCGCTGGCCGAGAAGGCGCCCGCCCAGGGCCATCACGGCTGTCGCCAGCCCGAGGTCCGTGAGGATGTTGGCCACGCTCGCCATGCTGATCGCCAGCGTGTAGTACCCGTACTGCGTCTGCGCCATGTATCGCACCAGCACGATGCCGACGCCAAAGCCCATCAATTGCACCGCCAGCTGCGTCGAAGCGAAGCCGGTCAGCCGACCCAGTCGTTGGCGGGTGAGCAGAGCAGCAATGCTCATCCCTTGGACTCCTGCAGTTTCGCGTCCACCAGCATGCGGAACCACAACACCTGAAAGAAGGCATACAGAAAGCCAGCACGCCCGTCGAGGAAGCCCCCTTGAATCAGATAGCGATAGACGAACAGCAGCATCGGGCGAAGGATCGGCGGCGCGCTGTAGTAGCGGCCCTTGTAGTAGCGCCGGCGCTCGCGCGGGTCGGATGAAAGGCGGGCCTGGATCTGCCCCACCGGCTCACCCGATGGACGCCGCAACTCGGCCGCCTCGAGGTCGCTCCAGCGGTTGTGGCGCGCGGTCCACTCGGTCAGGCTGCCCACGTTCATGTCATGCAACAGGCCACGAAGGCGCACACCCGGTTGGTCGGAGACGAAGTGCTGGTCGTAAAGCCGGTCTTCGCAGCGAGCGGCGCCCGATCTGAACAGGCGCAGATGAAAGTTGTCATTGCCGCCAAAGCGCAGCGGCTGGCCGAGGAAATAGGTGCGCCGCCTGAAGATGTAGCCAGAGGCAGCGCCTGGCGATGACAGCACCCGCTTGATCTCGGCGATGGCCAAAGCGTCGAGCACCTCATCGGCATCGAGGTGCAATTGCCAGTCGCTGCGGTGGCCGAATTCATCGATCGCCCAGTTGCGCTGATCGGCATAGTGCTTGAACGCCCGATGAACGACATGGCAACCCAGGGCCGTGACGATCGCCACCGTGTCGTCGGTCGAGCCTGAATCGACGACGTAGATGCATGGGCTGACATTGAGCGCGGCGCGCACCGTCCGCTCGATCACGTAGGCCGAGTTGTGCGTCAGCACGATCACGCCGAGCTGCATCTGAGCGCCTAGCCGGTGACCACGCTGCGGAAGTAAGCGATCGTCGGCGCCAGCCCGTCTTCGAGCGACACCTTGGGCTCCCAGCCCAGCTTGGTTTTGGCGATCGTGATGTCAGGGCGGCGCTGCTTCGGGTCGTCTTCGGGCAGTGGCTTGAAGATCAGCTTGGATTTACTGCCGGTCATGCGCAGGATGGTCTCGGCCAGCTGCAGCATCGAGTACTCGCCGGGGTTGCCAATGTTGACCGGGCCGGTCAGGCTGGCGTCGCTGGCCATCATCCGCACGATCACTTCCACCAGATCGTCGACATAGCAGAAGCTGCGCGTCTGCTGGCCGTCGCCGAAGATGGTGATGTCCTCGCCGCGCAGCGCCTGCACGATGAAGTTCGAGACGACGCGGCCGTCGTTGGGGTGCATGCGCGGGCCGTAGGTGTTGAAGATGCGCACCACCTTGATGTCCAGCGCGTGTTGGCGGTGGTAGTCGAAGAACAGCGTCTCGGCGCAGCGCTTGCCTTCGTCGTAGCAGGCGCGGATGCCGATGGGGTTGACGTTGCCCCAGTAGTCCTCGGTCTGCGGGTGGATCGCGGGGTCGCCGTAGACCTCGCTGGTGGATGCCTGCAGGATGCGCGCGCCGACCCGCTTGGCCAGCCCGAGCATGTTGATCGCGCCGTGCACGCTGGTCTTGGTGGTCTGCACAGGGTCGTGCTGGTAGTGCACCGGTGAGGCCGGGCAGGCCAGGTTGTAGATCTGGCCAACCTCGACGTACAGCGGGAAGGTGACGTCGTGGCGCTGGAATTCGAAGTACTCCGATGACAGCAGGTGGCGGATGTTTTGCTTGCTGCCGGTGAAGAAGTTGTCAACACACAGCACGTCGCGCCGGTCTTTGACCAGCCGATCGCACAGGTGAGAACCCAGAAAACCGGCACCGCCGGTGACCATGACCACGTCGTTCATCGGGGACTCTTTCGCAGGTAAGTAGGGAATCGAGGGGGATGGCGCAGCGCCGTCAGCGGCGCCCGGATCGACGCGAGCGCTTCTCGCGACGCGGCGATGCACAGCCCGGTGAACAGCCAGCCGTAGACATTGATCGTGCCGTGGCCGGTCAACTGGCCGAGCAGCAGCACGTAGCTGGCAAAAGCGAACAACAGCAGCGGCAACGGGTCCGATACGCGGCGGGTCGCCTGCAGCACCAGCCGCAGAAGCCAGATCGCCAGGCCGAAGCGAAACGCGATGAAGCACAGGCCAAACGCCGGGCCGAGGTCGACCATGTGCCGCGCGAAATCGGTCTCGACCAGCTTGCCCGGCGCTACGCCATCGACCATCGCGCCGAGCGTGATGCTGGCATTGCCGCCGTAGCCCAGGCCGTAGCCCAAGGCTGGCACCGTCTCGACGAGCCGGAAGAAGTCGATGAAGCCATACAGCGCGCGACCGAACACCCCGCCCTCGATGCCCTGCTCTGCCGACGCGGCCGCGTCCCACCGGTTCATGAAGGCCTGAAAGCCAACCGGGAAGACGATCGGATACAGCACCGCGGCCGTCAGTGCCAGCGTTGCCGGCAAGGCCAGCGCACGCGCTTTCAGGGCCGCGCCCCGTCCGATGAAACCGAGGCCCATCGCGAACAAGCCCACGAGAGCGCACGACAGCGTCGTCCCCCGGCTGCCGCCCAGGGCCACACAGGTCAGGATGGCACCCGCCGACATCGCCAGCATCAGTCGGCCGGACTTGCGCCTGGCCGCAGGCAGCAACAGCAGCGCAAGTAGGAAGACAGTGGCGGTGGTGACGAACTGTGACTGCCCTGCAGGCGAGGTGAAGGGCCCGGTCGGGCGGATGCGCTCGGCATCCAGCCCGATGCCCTGGAACTGGAAGTCCTTGTCTTCCGAGACGCCGACGTTGATCGCTGCGTTCTGCGGTGAGGTGAACTGGAGAGCCACCAGCAGTGCGATCGGCAGCGCCAGCCACAGCGTCACCTTGCCGAACCGCGCCAGATCGGCCGCCTTGAACTGTGCACCGACCAGGAAGGCGAGCGGCACGTACATGAAGTAGCTGCGCCAGCCATAGATGCCCAGCAGCAACCGGGTGTTGTCGAGGCCGCCCAGCGCAATCTGCAGCACGAACAGCAACACCCCGAAGCCGCACATGAACACGCTGAGCATGAACCATGCGTTACGGCGTGGCCACAAGCCATGGCGTGTCGCCAGCAGGTAAGCGTAGATCAGGAACGGGTCCCGGATGAAGAAGATGTATGCGCCAAACTGCGGCACCACGTACTTGCGAAGGGACCCTTCGAAGATCGCCAGCAAGTAGATGATCAGCACGACGTGGACCAGGTGCCGGCGCGCACGTTCTGCGGCAGCGGTAGCTGGCCGAGCGCGTGCCCGCGGCACGCCTCGCCCGACGGCGACGGCGGTGTCAGACAACGCGCGCGGCGCTCTGTGTGGCATGCGAGCGGTAAGCATCGGTCAGCACCTGAAGGTAATCGCGCGCGACGCGATCGCGGGTGTGGCGTTCGAGGTGCGGCGCAACTTGGTGGCGGTAATGGTCAAGGCTTTCGGGATCGCCAAGCAACGCATCGATGCCGTTGGCCAAGGTGGTCGAGAGCGCGGGGCGGTCACTGTGCGGCAGCACCACGCCGCAGGCACCGACGGCGTCCGGCAGCCCGCCGCGGCGCGTGACCAGCGGCACGCAGCCGCAGGCCAGCGCCTCCAGCACGACGACACCGAACGGCTCTTCCCACACCGACGGTACGACCAGCACCTGGTGTACGTTCAGCGTGGCGACCAATTCCGGGCCGACGCGACGGCCAACGAAATCGATGCGGTCGGCGACGTTCAGCGCCTGGGCCTGTCGGCGCAATGCCGCGTCTTCGGGGCCATCACCCACAACCGTCAGGCGCACGTGCCGGCCGCGGCGCGCCAGAAGCGCGAGCGCGTCGATCAACAGGTCCACACCCTTGTCGCTGACCAGACGGCCGACGAACACCAGTTCACGCTCGCGGGAGGTGTCGTCGATGCGCGTAAATACATCGTCTGCGTAGGGATTGGGAACCACCGCACAACGCACGGCCAAGGTACTTGCCACCGCCTGGCTGACCGCGATGTGGCGCGCCAGCGGCAGCACCAATCGCTTGAGACGCGCGGCCAGACCGCGGGTCGGGATCCAGGTGTGGTGGGCCACCACCCAGGGTCGGCGCAGCAGCAATTGCGGCCAGGCAAAGCGCAGGCTGATGTTGTTGTGGAAAACCACCTCGGCCCAGCGCACCAGCGCGAACAGGCGCTGCACCGACGGTTGGCGTACCACCTCGAAAGCGTCGGTGTCGGGCGCGTTACCGGCGGTCTGTGTAACGAGCACCACGCGATGCCCACTGCGCTGGAAGCGCTCGGCCATCAGCGCCGACACGGTTTCGATACCGCCGACCGACGGGCGAAACGGGACCGAGCAAAACAGGATGTTCATGGCGAGGTGGGTCGCAGGACGCGGTGGGTGGTCCACACGCAGGGCGTCTGCGGGGCTCCTCGGTGGTGGCAGTCGAAGCGCCTCAATGTAGCGATCAAATGTTGCGGTATCGAGTCAGCAGCTAGCTTGACCGTGCGCATCGAACCGTCACAAAGCCTGCCTAGGATGGCCGGATGCCCAACGCATCGATGCCACGCACCCTGGTGGTGAATTTCAATTCGCCCGAATTGAACCAGTTGGCGCTGGCGCTGGCCGGCTGCGATGCCTTGCAGGCCTACGTGCGGCCCTATGTGAACAAAGGTCGCGACTGGGAACGGGCCTTGTCGGCCCTGCCGCTGGCAGGCCGTGCCTACGCCCGCACCTTCGGCAGGCGCTTGATGAGCGACCCGCGGCTGGCGGCATTGACCCATGAGGCCGGTGTGTGGCCCGACCTGTGCGCCGCGAGCATCGGTCGGTTGCACCTGCTGCCACCTCACACCCGTCACCGCTGGACGAACCGACTGGTGATGTCGGTGCGCGAAGCGGTGGCGCAGGCGGCATGCAAGCATGTGCAGGATGCGGACTGCATCGTGGGCTACGAAGGCTTTGCGCTGCCAGCGTTCGAGGCCGCGCAGTCGCTCGGCAGCCGCTCGGCGGTGCTGAACTACCCCGTGGCCCACCACCGCCAGCGGCGCCGGGTGCGGCTGGAAGAGAACGAGCGCGAGCCCGACTTCGCGGTGACCTGGCCGGGCTTCAACGACTGGCCCGACGGCCACGAAGAACGGCTCGACGAGGAAATTCGATTGGCCGACGCGGTGCTGGTCGGTTCGGGCTACGCCGCCGACAGCTTCGTCGCCGAAGGCGTCGAGCGCTCCAAGATGCGCGTGGTGCCCTATGGCGTCGATTTGCAGACCTTCACGCCCGCTTCGCCTGGAGGCCGAGGTCGGTCAGACCGGTTCAACGTGATCTACGCCGGGCAACTGACGCAGCGCAAGGGCATCGCCTACCTGCTGCGCGGCTACCGCCATTTCGCGCGTCAAGACTCACACCTGACACTGGTCGGCAGCATCGTCGGCAGCGATGCACCGCTGCGACCGTTCGCCGACCTGTACGAGCACATCCCGCACCAGACGCGGCCGGCCCTCGCCGAGCGCTACCGCCACAGCGATGTGTTCGTGCTGCCGACGCTGATCGAAGGCATGCCGCTGGTGGTGCTCGAAGCGATGGCCTGCGGCCTGCCGGTGATCGTGACGGCGAACGGCCCGGCCGACATCGTGCGCGACGGCATCGACGGCTTCGTGATCCCCGAGCGCGACGCTGGCGCCATCAGCGACCGGCTCGATCGCCTGTACCGCGACCCTGAGCTGCGTGCCGAGATGGGGCAGCAGGCGGCCCAACGTGCCCGCGCCTTCGGCTGGGAGGCGTACGCAGCAAAAGCGCGCCGGGTTCTGGCCGATCTGAGTGATGAGGTGGTTCCCTGCAGCGCGCGCCTCGTCGGTGTCTGACGTGATGTGCCGCGCCCTGCGGTGGGTGTTGGTTGGCTTTGGCTCAGCCTTGCTGGCCGCGCCGATCGGTGCCACAGCACAAGCCCCGGCGGGCCGTGACGGCGTGCCGGCGCAAGCCACCCCGTGGACCTTCACCCTGCCCCGCAGCGCGACGACCAGCGCAGGCGTCTACGACAGCGCAGGCCACCTGCTGCGCACGCTGTGGCGGGCGGAGGAAATCACGGCCGGCCCGCATCAGATGAGCTGGGACGGACGCGACGACCGCGGGCAAGCGGTGGCGGCCCAGGACATCGAGATCCGGGTCGTTCATCACCGCCTCGCCTATGTGTGGGAAGGCGTGATCGGCAACAGCAGCGGCGCCTTCGGGGGGCCACAGCTGCACCGCGCGTTTCTGCCGCCGACCAGCCTCGTGATCCAGGGCGATCGTGCGATCTACGCGGTAGGCTACAACGAAGGCCAGCCGGGGCTGCACGGTTTCACGCTGTCCGCTCCGCAGAACGACACACGACCCTTGCCTTCGACCGACCCCTTCGTGTCGTACACGATGATTGCCGCCGATGCGACGCGGCTGCACTGGGCCAACGGCGGCGGTCTGTCGCGCAGCAGCTTCGTTGGCGCCTTCGAGCTGGCAGCCGCCCGCACCACCGGCTTCTCAGCCGGCGCACCGGTGTGCCTGAACCATTGGCCGAACTCGACGAGTTGCTACCCGGACCAGAGCTACGCGAGCGTGATCGATCTGCACGCCGACGCGGTCGATGCACCTACGGGCCTGGCAGTGCAGCGCAACGGTCGCATGCTCGCGGTGGCACACGGCGGGCGCAACCTGATCCGCCTGTACGACAAGACCAGCGGTGTGCTGCTGCGCGAGATGTCGGTAGCGTTGAATACCAAGTCTCTGAACCAGCTGGCGATGTCGCCTGACGGCGACCTGTGGGTCGTCTCAGGCCGCAGCGTGCTGCGCTACACCGATCTGGAACGCGCCCCACGGGTCACGGCGACGATCAGCGGATTGACACGACCGCTGGCACTCGCAGCAACGACAGGCGCCGACGATGCCGTGTGGGTAGCAGACGGCGGCGCCAGTCAACAGCTGAAGCGCTACGACGCCCGGGGTCAGCAGACCGCCACGCTCGGAACGCCTGGCGGCTATGCCGACGACCCAGCCGTCAGAGCCGGCAAGCTGTGCTTCCAGGCGCGCGACGGCGGCGAGCAGACCGCACTGGCCGCCGTGCCGGACGGCAGCCTGTGGGTGGTCGATACCTGCAACAACCGCATGCTGCACCTGCTGACCGACACCGCCAACGCCGGCCGCAGCGATGCGCAGATCGCTTACCTGCCAGCCGTCTACACCTCGACCGTCGACCACGGCAGTCCGCGACGCGTGTTCGCCAATTTCCTGGAATTCGATGTCGACGACACCGCTCCATTGGCGCCCGGGCGCTCCTGGACGCTGGTGCGCAACTGGCTGGCCGGCCTGCCTGCCGTGTTGAAGGACGACCGTGCCTTCAATGGCGGCTTCGGCGGCTTCACCACGGTCGAGACGCTGGCCAACGGACGCACCTACGGCGTCGTGTCGGCACAGGGCCGGACCGTGATCGTCGAGCTGCCCGCCGCAGGCCCGCTGCGGGTGGTGAAGACGCTGGCCGCACCCTGGCCCGGCACCACGCCCAAGGTCATGTACGAGAACGGCGACCTCGGCTATGCGCTGACCGGACCCGGCACGCAAACCGCGATGCGCTTGTCGCTCACCGGCTTCGACAGCGCCGGCAACCCGGTGTGGGCTACCGCGCCTCTGAAGCTGGCCAGCGTGCCAACGCTGCCCGGCACGCCCCACTACCGCGGCGCCTTCAGCGGTATGCCGCCGCGGTTCCCCGTGACCGCTTCAGGACGGGTGGTGTACTTCGACCAGTCGGTCGTCGGCAACGAAGGCTTTCACCTCGGTGCCGCGGCGATGGATGGCAGCCAGTGGCTGTGGCAGGCCAGCCCCAGCGGCGCACTGGACGGCAAGGGCAGCTTCCAGACCAAGGCGGTGGACGGATCGACCACCTATGGCGGCAACGCGGTGTGGGCCAGCGGGCGACACATCGTCTACGGCTACCACGGCGAGTTCTACAAGGATCTGCGCAACGGTCGCGTCGGGCAAGCCAACCAGTTCATGCACTTCGACGAGTCCGGCCTGTTCCTCGGTCAGTTCGGAATGCCATCGACACGCCCGTCAGATTTGCTGCAGACAGGTCAGAGCGGCAATGCCTTCAGCCCGACGCTGGTGCGCGACGGCCGCCGCCTGTACTGGTACCACAACGACGAATGGGGTCATGGCGGCTTGCACCGCTGGCGCATCGACGGCTGGGACGACATCGGCGACCTGCGTGGCAGCGGACCGCAGGGCAGCCCCATCGTGCTGCGTTGAGCGGTACCGCCGGCACCGGTCACTTGCTGCGGCGTTTGGCCAGGAACGCGCCGACCAGCAGTCCGCAGGCCAGCAGCGCGGTCACCGACGGCTCGGACACCGCAGCGACCGATGCGGCGCCGACGGTGAACCCATGCCAGTTCTCTGCCTGAGGCACCGACCAGCTCAGCTGGGTGAAAGCGCCCTTGAACTGCACCACGCCATGCCCCTCGAGGTCGCTGACCGTGTGGTCAGTGACAAACAGGCAGCCGCTGCAACCGCCCCACCAGCCAGACCCCGAACTCAGCAGTGTGGGCCGCTGATCGAACACATAGTCGGTCTGGTGGATGCGGTCGCCCACGCTGAGCAAGGCGATGACCGGATCGACGACGGTCGTCGAAAAGCTGACCTGGTAGCGGCTGGTATCGCCACCGATCAAGCGGATGATGTCGTGCTGGTCGGGGGCGCCGGTGGCGGCGTAGGGATCGGGCGTGCCGGCCACAGTCCACCAGTCGGCACCGGACAACTGAACCGCATCGGTCGCGCCCCGGTAGGTCACGGTGACCGGGGCACCTCCCAGCGACAAGCTGCCGCTGACGGTGTTCAACGCGGCAGCGCCGGTGGTCGTGGCCGCAGACCAGTCGGTCCACAGTGTCGCGGCCTGCGCCGGCGGAACGATGAACCAGACGGCGCCAGCCAGGAAGGCGACGCGGTGAAAGTCGAATCTCATCAAATGAACTCCGAGTGACGGTGGGCGACAACCGATCTGACAAGAAGGCGGTGGCTTTGGTGGCTGTTGCACACCAGCGCGCGTTCGTGACATTTCGATGACGCTCGATGCGATTGATATAGTCCGAAAGAGCCGACTCAAAGCGGCTTGCGCGCTGCCACCAACATCGACCGCGCGAACATCGGAATGCGGCCGACGGTCTGGAAGTGCAGGTCCTGCAGCTCGAACTCCGAGATCAAGGCCGTCAAGGTCGCACGCGAAAAAAACCTCACGCGGCCGTCATCGAGCAGCGGGTCCCAGCGCGCATCGAAGCGTCCGGTCAACGCCAGGGCGAGGTTCTTCGCGTAGCCGTAGTAGGCGCAGGTCACGACCAGCAGTCCGCCAGGCTTCAGGGCGGCGAGCGCCGTCTCGATCATCCGGCGTGGCAGCGTCACGTGATCGATCAGATCGATCGCCACCACCGCATCGAAGCGCTCCGACAGGCCCGGCGGCAGCGTCTGCATCACATCCATGAGCTGGAAGCGGACCGAGGGTCGCTGCGCTTGCGCCTGCCGCAGCACCGCCTCGTTGTGATCCGCGCCCAGCACCTCGAACCCGCAGCGCACCAGCGACTGGGTGAACCAGCCGTTGCCACAGCCCAGGTCGAGCACGGTGTGGGCGCCCGCCTTCGCGAGTTGCTCGACGATTGGCCGGGTCACGTGCGCGTGAATGCTGCGCGGGCCATCGTGGAATCCGGAATCTGAGCCCGAGTCGGGCCAGCCATGCACGGGGGCCGCCTCAGCGGACACCACCCGCTCGGCGCTCACTGCCGCCTCCTGGCGCGCAGCACGCGCGCCGGCACACCGCCATAGACCGTCCAGGCCTCGAGATCGCGGGTGGCCACACCGGCCAAGCCGAGCACCGCGCCCTCACCCACGTTCACGCCGGAGCACACCACCGCTCGCGCGCAGATCCAAGCGTAAGCGCCGATGGTGATGGGTGCGCTGACCATCGGAAACGCCGGGTCGTCGATGTCATGGGTCGCGCCGCACAGGTAGGCGTCCTGCGAGACGACGCAGTGTGAGCCGAGGTGAATGGTCGCGGGGTTGTAAACCACCACCCCATCAGCGATGCCGACCGCGTCATCGCACACCAGGTTCCACGGCGCCCAGATGCGGGCACGAGGGTAGATGTGGCAGTGCGGACCCAGCTTGGCGCCAAACAGCCGCAGCACTGCCGCCCGCCAGGCGTGCCAAGGGCGCGGCGAATACCGCACCAGCAGCGTGTGAGCCAACGACCACAGCGCTCGGGCCGCGCGGTTGCCCCGGGACAGACTCGGCATCAGATAGGGGTCGCCGGACGGTGTCGTCGCAGAGCCGGGCATCACGAGGGGAACTGAAGAAGACACGACAGGCATGGAGCGTGGGAATTCATTCTTGTCAGGGGGAGATCGATCACGCACCGGACCGAGATGCGAAGCAGGCAAGGCTACGTGCTCAATGTGTCTGCCGCTTGACATCAGACGCTGACTCCATTGGCCACGCCCGTGTCACAAAGCGCCGCTAGCCTCAGCGACTGCATGCGGGTTGGCATGTGCACACGACGCCAGCAAGCGGCATGATCATTCCTTCCGTCTCTCCGAATTCGATGCCGCCAGATCCGGCCCCGGTGTGGCTGGTGCCCCGGGCGCAATGGGTCGTGGTCGCGCTGGTCGGCATGGCACTGATCGCGGCCTTCCTGCCCGGTTTGCGCTTCATGGTGGCGAATTGGGCGGTGGTCGAGGAATACAGCTACGGCTATTTCATCCCGCTGATCGCGGGCTTTCTGATCTGGCAGAAAAGCGACCAGCTGCGTCAGGTCGAGTTGCGCGGCTCGTGGAGTGGCCTGCTGCTGGTCGGCGCGGGCCTGTTGCTGGGCCTGATCGGGGAATTCAGCGCCATCCGGCTGTTCGGCCAGTACGGCTTCATCGTGGCGCTGGTCGGCCTGTCGGCGGGATTCATCGGCTGGCGCGGCACACGGATGATTGCCGGCCCGCTGGGCATCCTGCTGTTCATGATCCCGCTGCCGCAGTTCGCGTTGCGCGAGCTGTCGCAGCAGCTGCAACTGCTGTCGTCGGAGTTGGGCGTCGGCCTGATCCGGCTGTTCGGCATCAGCGTGTTCCTCGAAGGCAATGTGATCGACCTCGGCAGCTACAAGCTGCAGGTGGTCGACGCCTGCAGCGGGCTGCGCTACCTGTTCCCGCTGATGGTGCTGGGCTTTCTGGCGGCCTATTTCTTTCAGGGCTCGTGGTGGAAGCGGGGGCTGATCGTGCTGTCGACGATCCCGATGACCATCGTCATCAACAGCCTGCGCATCGGGCTGATCGGCGTCACCGTCGAGCACTGGGGCCCGACGATGGCCGAAGGGCTGCTGCACGACTTCGAAGGCTGGTTCATGTTCATGGTCTGCATCGTGCTGCTGATCGGCGAGATGACACTGCTGGCGCGCGTCGGCGCCCGGCCGCAATCACTGCGCGCGGTGTTCGGGCTGGAAGTACCGGAACCCATCGCCGCCGGCACACCGATCCAGTACCACCGCTTTCCGACACCGATGCTGGTCGGCGGCCTGTTGTTGATGGGTGTGGGGGCGGTCGCGCTGTGGTCGCCGCAGCGCACGCAGATTCAGCCGCCACGCACGCCGTATTCGCAGTTCTCGATGCACCTGCCCGGCAACTGGGTCGGCCAGCCCGACCAGCTCGATCGCGACGTGCTGGCCACGCTGGCACTCGACGACTACCTGCTCGCCAACTTTGCACGAGACGGCGAGCCGTGGATCAATCTCTACAGCGCGTATTACGCCAGCCAGAGCAGCGGCGAGTCCTCGCATTCACCGCGCACCTGCATGCCCGGCGGCGGGTGGAAGATCGAGCAGATCGAGGATGCCGTGTTGACACTTGCCGGCGGTGCAGGCTCGATGACGGTCAACCGCGCCGTCATCCAGAAAGGCGAGCAGCGCCAGCTGGTGTACTACTGGTTCGATCAGCGCGGACGCGTGCTCACCAGTGAATTCGCCGTCAAGTGGTACATCTTGCGCGATGCCCTGCTTCGCAACCGGTCCGACGGTGCGCTGATGCGGCTGGTCACACCGGTGCCACCCACCGAAGACATCGCGCGCGCCGATCGGCGCCTGACCGGCTTCCTCAGCACCATCGCGCCGCGACTGCGCGAACACGTGCCCGACTGACGACCCGCCATGGACCTCATTCAGGGACCCATCTTCGTGGCCGGCCACCAGGGCATGGTCGGCTCCGCCATCGT